>NZ_JBEXNQ010000012.1:0-237795 GCF_040611155.1 Streptomyces sp. NPDC002994 | reverse complement strand
CCGGACGGGCTCCTTTGGAGCCCGTCCGGCGATTGAGGAGCGGGGTCTGGGGCAGCGCCCCAGTTCGGGAAGGGGCGGGTCGGGGAAAGCGCCGCAGGCACCCGCGCGCGCACCCGCACCCATCCATCGCCCCTCAGCCGCCAGAGCGGCGCAGCGCCTCCGACAGGCGGGCCGCCGAGTCGATGACCGCCTGGGCGTGCATACGCCCCGGGTGGCGCGTCAGCCGCTCGATCGGTCCGGATACCGAGACGGCCGCGACCACCCGGTTCGACGGGCCGCGCACCGGCGCAGACACCGACGCCACGCCCGGCTCGCGCTCGCCGATCGACTGGGCCCAGCCCCGCCGCCGTACACCCGACAGCGCGGTCGCCGTGAAGCGGGCGCCCTGGAGGCCGCGGTGCAGACGCTCCGGCTCCTCCCAGGCCATCAGGATCTGCGCGGACGAGCCCGCCTTCATGGTGAGCGTCGAGCCCACCGGGACGGTGTCCCGCAGTCCGGACAGCCGCTCGGCCGCCGCGACGCAGATACGCATGTCGCCCTGCCGGCGGTAGAGCTGCGCGCTCTCGCCGGTGACGTCACGCAGATGCGTGAGTACGGGGCCGGCCGTGGCCAGCAGCCGGTCCTCGCCCGCCGCGGCGGAAAGTTCCGACAGTCGGGGGCCGAGGATGAACCGGCCCTGCATGTCCCTCGCCACCATCCGGTGGTGTTCCAGTGCCACGGCAAGGCGATGTGCCGTGGGTCGTGCAAGCCCTGTCGCCGCGACCAGCCCGGCGAGGGTGGCCGGACCGGACTCCAGTGCGCTCAGTACCAGAGCTGCCTTGTCGAGAACGCCGACGCCGCTAGAGTTGTCCATGCGTCGATACTCGCGTCTCACTCTGTGAAACGCAAGTTCAATTTTTCCGGGAACTTGCGAATCTGTAGGGGAGGCCGCACAACGGCTCAGCAGCCACCGCCCCGTACGGGGGTCCAGGGCGGGGGCGATCCGATCTCTAGATGGGCCGGTGAAGACGCCGGTCGAAGGGAAAGCGATGGGTAGGACACTTGCGGAGAAGGTCTGGGACGACCATGTCGTCAGGCGCGCCGAGGGCGAGCCGGACCTCCTCTTCATCGATCTGCACCTGCTGCACGAGGTGACCAGCCCGCAGGCCTTCGACGGCCTGCGCAAGAGCGGTCGGCAGGTACGGCGGCTCGACCTCACCATCGCCACCGAGGATCACAACACCCCGACCATCGACATCGACAAGCCGATCGCGGACCCGGTCTCCCGGATTCAGCTGGAGACCCTGCGCAAGAACTGCGCCGACTTCGGCGTCCGGCTGCACCCGCTCGGCGACGTCGAGCAGGGCGTCGTCCACGTCGTGGGACCGCAGCTGGGCCTGACCCAGCCCGGCACCACCGTCGTCTGTGGTGACAGCCACACCTCGACGCACGGCGCGTTCGGCGCGCTGGCCTTCGGCATCGGCACCAGCCAGGTCGAGCACGTCCTGGCCACGCAGACCCTGCCAATGGCGCCCCCGAAGACCATGGCGATCACCGTCGAGGGCGAACTGCCCGCCGACGTAACCGCCAAGGACCTGATCCTGGCGATCATCGCGAAGATCGGCACCGGCGGCGGTCAGGGTTACGTACTCGAATACCGCGGTTCCGCCATCGAGAAGCTCTCGATGGAGGCCCGGATGACCATCTGCAACATGTCGATCGAGGCCGGTGCGCGCGCGGGCATGATCGCCCCCGACAAGACGACCTTCGACTACCTCGAGGGCCGTGTGCACGCCCCGAAGGGCGAGGACTGGGACGCCGCCGTCGCCTACTGGCAGACGCTGCGCACCGACGACGACGCCGTTTTCGACGCCGAGGTCGTCATCGAGGCCGCCGATCTGGCGCCGTTCGTCACCTGGGGCACCAACCCGGGCCAGGGCGCGCCGCTGTCGGCGAACGTCCCCGACCCTGCTTCGTACGAGGACGCTTCGGAGCGCTTCGCCGCCGAAAAGGCCCTGGAGTACATGGGGTTGACCGCCGGGCAGCCGCTGCGCGACATCAAGGTCGACACCGTCTTCGTAGGTTCGTGCACCAACGGCCGGATCGAGGACCTGCGGGCCGCGGCCGCGCTGATGGACGGCCGTAAAGTCGCCGACGGCGTACGGATGCTGATTGTCCCGGGGTCTGTGCGCGTCGCGCTGCAGGCGATCGAAGAGGGCCTGGACAAGGTGTTCACCGCCGCCGGCGCCGAATGGCGGCACGCGGGCTGCTCGATGTGTCTGGGCATGAACCCGGACCAGCTGGCGCCCGGTGAGCGCTCCGCGTCCACCTCCAACCGCAACTTCGAGGGCAGGCAGGGCAAGGGCGGCCGTACCCACTTGGTGTCGCCGCAGGTCGCCGCCGCCACCGCGGTGCTGGGCCACCTGGCCGCGCCCGCCGACCTGTCCGACGTTCCGACGCTCGTGGAGGCCTGAGCATCATGGCCATGGAAGCTTTCACCGCACACACCGGCCGGGCCGTTCCGCTGCGCCGCAGCAACGTCGACACCGACCAGATCATCCCGGCCCACTGGCTGAAGAAGGTCACCCGCGACGGTTTCGAGGACGGGCTCTTCGAGGCCTGGCGCAAGGACCCGCAGTTCGTGCTCAACCGCCCCGAGCGGGAAGGTGCCACGGTTCTGGTGGCGGGTCCGGACTTCGGTACCGGCTCCTCGCGCGAGCACGCCGTGTGGGCCCTGCAGAATTACGGCTTCAAGGCCGTCATCTCGTCGCGGTTCGCCGACATCTTCCGCGGCAACTCGCTCAAGAACGGCCTGCTGACCGTCGTGCTCGACCAGAAGGTCGTGGACGCGCTCTGGGACCTGGTCGACGCGGACCCCACCGCCGAGATCACCGTGGACCTCGAGGACCGTCAAGTCCGTGCCGAAGGCATTACGGCTGATTTTGAACTTGACGAGAACGCCCGCTGGCGGCTGCTGAATGGTCTGGACGACATCAGCATCACCCTCCAGAACGAGCCGTCCATCGCTGCTTACGAGGCCGGCCGGCCCTCGTACAAGCCCAGTACGACGCAGGTCTGACGCCCTCGCATCACTCCGTTGCCCCCTGCCGTTCGCGGTGGGGGGCAACGGCATGTTTGGGCCCCAACTCCCGTGGTAGGCGAGGGACATGGGGGTGACACGGCAAGGATCTAGGAGGCCTTTTGGACACCCGGATTCCATTAGTTGCCCCCGCCGGAGGCGACAACTCGCCCCAGATGGCACAATCGGTGCATGGAACGCGACAGCCAACTCAGGCTCTATGAGGCAGTCGCGGACCGGTTGAAAGAAGCACACACAAGAGTGCGCACACTGCAAGTCCCGGAGGGCGTACGGATGGCGCTGACCCGGAAGCTGCTGGTCATAACGGCCGCGGCGAAACACGATCTCGCCGATGCGGCAAGGCGCCTGGACAGGTTGATGAAGGACCTCGATGAGGGTCGATTCCCTGAAGGTGACTGAGACCTCTGGAAGTCCTCAAGGTCTACTTCGTTGCGGCACTAGGGTGATTAGCCCGTTTCGTGTTTGATTTGCGGTATATATCTGCCTAACGTGCGAAAAAGCTTGAACACATTCGTTCTGGCAATGTCTCCGAAGGGGAAGACGTGAACAAGGCGCAGCTCGTAGAAGCGATTGCAGACAAGGTCGGCGGCCGTCAGCAGGCCGCGGACGCGGTCGACGCGGTACTCGACGCGATCGTCCGTGCAACGGTCGCCGGCGACCGCGTGTCGGTCACCGGCTTCGGATCGTTCGAGAAGGTCGAGCGTCCGGCCCGTTACGCCCGCAACCCGCAGACGGGCGAGCGGGTACGGGTCAAGAAGACCTCGGTTCCGCGCTTCCGCGCAGGTCAGGGCTTCAAGGACCTGGTCAGCGGCTCGAAGAAGCTCCCCAAGGGTGGCGAGGTAGCCGTCAAGAAGGCGCCCAAGGGCAGCCTTTCCGGCCCGCCCCCCACCATTGCCAAGGCCGCGGCCAAGAAGGCCGCCACCAAGCGGGCCGCCGCCAAGAAGACGGCCCCGGCGAAGAAGGCGGCCCCCGCCAAGAAGACCACGGCGAAGAAGGCGACCCCGGCCAAGAAGGCCACGGGCGCCGCGAAGAAGACCACGGCCGCCGGGAAGAAGGCGGCCCCCGCCAAGCAGGCCGCGGCCAAGAAGGCCACGCCTGCGAAGGCCACCGCCAAGAAGACCGCACCGGCCAAGAAGGCCACCGCGAAGAAGGCGCCCGCCAAGAAGACCACGGCGCGCAAGACCACCGCCAAGAAGACCGCTGCCGGGAAGTAGTAGGGGCAGCAAGGACTCACGCGCCGGGCCGGGCTCCCTCCGGGGAGCCCGGCCCGCGGTGTGTTCCGGTCCAGCAGCGGGCCCCGGGGCAGCGGGCCCCTCAGAAGGTCTGCAGCGTCACCAGAGTGATGCGCAGGTCCGCGCCCTCGCCGTCCCCCTCGATACGCACCCGCTGCCCGGGACGCAGCAGCCGCAGGCCGCCCGCGTCGAAGGCCCGGGCGTCGAAGTCCACCGGGGTGCCGTCGTCGAGCAGCACACTGCCGCTGCGGGTCTCGGAGTCGTACGTGTACGCGGTCGCCTGCATAACCGCAGCGTATCTGGCGGTGACCGCCGCGCTCAGCCGGGCCGTGCGCGGGCCCACGCCGAGCGCCACCGCCGCCCGCAGATCGTCGCCCGTGTCCACGTCCTGGCGTACGGAATCGACTCCGTCGAGCGGTATTTCCCGGGCCCCCGCGGCCGAATGCCGGGCGCGCGAAGGACCGCCGAAGAACGGCGCCAATTCCACCCCCGGCGCCGCCGAAAGAAGCGTCGTACCGATTCCGGCGGCATCAGCAAGAAATGCGCGGGGAAATGCGGCGGCGTAATCGAGCACCTGCTGCAATTCCGCCGGCCGCAGCGCGGGCAGATCGGCATTCAGCGCCGCGACGGCGGCCCCGGGCCGCAGCGCCCGCACCGTGCGCGCCCCGTGCGCCAAAGCGGCGTTGAGCCCCGCGGCCGGAGTGTCCGGCGCGATACGCGCCCCCAGCGCGGCCAGCGCGGCACCCGCGGGGCCGTCGTCCGTGACGACCACCACATCCCGTACGGCGGGGCAGGCCAGGACCGCCGCCACGGTGTCCTCGGCGAAGGCGAGAGCGAGCCCCCGGCGCAACGCGTCCCCCGCCGAGGGGGCGAGCCTGCTCTTGGCCAGCAACAGGGGCTTCAGGGGGACGACCAGGGACCAGGGAGCGGTCCGGAGCGTGTTCAGTGGCGAGCCCTCCGTCCAGTGCGCGTCGGGCCCTATTGTGGCCTGTTCGTACGGCCGACAGGGGATCCGGGCCCTGCCCCGGGGCGTACGGTGTTCTCGACAGACAGGGGACCTGGGGCGACACTTGTGCGGCTGACCAGGCGCATACGTACAAGCAGCCAGGTCCTAGAGGAAGGTGTCCGAGTGTCCCGCCGCAGAATCGGCTTCTGGTACCGCCTGGCAGCGGTCATCGCCAAACCCCCGCTGGTGGTGCTGTTCAAGCGGGACTGGCGCGGAATGGAGAACATTCCGGCCGAGGGCGGATTCATCACCGCGGTCAATCACAACTCGTACCTGGACCCGCTCTCCTATGGGCACTTCCAGTACAACACGGGACGTGTTCCCCGGCTGCTGGCCAAGGCGGGCCTCTTCAAAACCCCGTTTGTCGGGATGATGCTGCGCGGTACGGGCCAGATTCCCGTCTACCGCGAGACCACCAACGCACTCGACGCTTTCCGCGCGGCGGTCGACGCCATCGAGCGCGGCGAATGCGTCGCCTTCTACCCCGAAGGCACGCTCACCCGCGACCCCGACATGTGGCCCATGGCGGGAAAGACCGGAGCGGCGCGCGTGGCCCTCATGACGAAGGCCCCCGTTATTCCGGTCGCCCAGTGGGGCGCCAACTTGGCGATGCCGCCGTACGCCAAGGAGAACAGGCTTCGGCTCTTCCCGCGCAAGACCCTCTCGGTGCAGGCGGGTCCGCCGGTGGACCTCGACCGGTTCTACGACAAGGAACCCACGCCCGACGTGCTGCGCGAGGCGACCGAGGCGATCATGACCGCCATCACGGAACAGCTCGCCGAGCTGCGCGGCGAGCCCGCGCCCGTCGAGCCGTACGACCACCGCAGGGCGCGCGCGGACCAGCGCCGCAAGGCGGAGACGCGCCGCAAAGCCGAGGGAGAGAGCGCAAAGTGACACGCCAGCCGGTCAAGGCGGCCGTATTCGGAACAGGCTCCTGGGGCACTGCCTTCGGCATGGTGCTGGCCGACGCGGGCTGCGAGGTGACCCTGTGGGGCCGCCGCGCCGAAGTCGCCGACGCCATCAACAACGGCCGTACGAACCCCGACTATCTCCCGGGCGTGGAACTGCCCGCCTCGCTGCGCGCCACCACCGACCCGGCCGAGGCCGCCCAGGGCGCCGACTTCACGGTCCTCGCCATCCCCTCGCAGACGCTGCGCGGCAACCTCGCCGCGTGGGCGCCGCTGCTGCCCGCCGACACCGTCCTCGTCTCCCTCATGAAGGGAGTCGAACTCGGCACCGCCAAGCGGATGAGTGAGGTCATCGAGGAGGTCGCCAAGGCGCCCGCCGAGCGCGTCGCGGTGGTCACAGGACCCAACCTCGCCAAGGAGATCGCGGCCCGGATGCCCGCCGCCGCCGTCGTGGCGTGCAGCGACGAGTCGGTGGCCACCCGGCTCCAGTCCGTCTGCCACACCCCGTACTTCCGCCCGTACACCAACACCGACGTCGTCGGCTGTGAACTCGGCGGCGCCGTCAAGAACGTCATCGGACTCGCCGTCGGCATCGCGGACGGCATGGGCCTCGGTGACAACGCCAAGGGCTCGCTCATCACCCGCGGCCTCGCCGAAACGACCCGCCTGGGACTGGCGATGGGCGCCGACCCGCTCACCTTCTCCGGTCTCGCCGGCCTCGGCGACCTGGTCGCCACCTGCTCGTCGCCGCTCTCGCGCAACCACACCTTCGGCACCAACCTCGGCCGGGGAATGACGCTCGAAGAGACCATCGCGGTCACCAAGCAGACCGCCGAGGGCGTCAAATCCTGTGAGTCGGTGGCCGATCTGGCCCGTCGGCACGGGGTCGACATGCCGATCACGGACACGGTCGTCGACATCGTTCACCACGGGAAGCCGCCGATCGTGGCGCTGAAGGAGCTGATGTCACGCAGCGCCAAGCCCGAGCGCCGCTGACGCAGTCCCTACTACCAGGTACCCTCAACGCGATATGAGCAGCGAGAACCTCCCCCAGAGCCCCGCACAGGAGCCCCGCAAGCCGCGGGTGGCCGTCGTTTTCGGCGGTCGCAGCTCCGAGCACGCCATCTCGGTCGTCACGGCCGGCGCCGTACTGCGGTCCATCGACCGTGAGAAGTACGACGTACTGCCGATCGGCATCACGACGGACGGCCGCTGGGCGCTGACCGCCGACGAGCCCGACCGGATGGCCATCGCCGACCGGACCCTGCCGAGCGTCGAGAACCTCGCCGAATCGACCGAGGGCGGCGTGGTGCTCTCGGTCGACCCGAGCGTCCGCGAGGTGCTCTACAGCGAGCCTGGCTCGGTGCCCAAGGCGCTGGGCGAGGTCGACGTGGTCTTTCCCATGCTGCACGGCCCGTACGGCGAGGACGGCACCCTCCAGGGCCTCCTGGAGCTCTCCGGCGTCCCGTACGTCGGCTCCGGTGTGCTCGCCTCGGCCGTCGGCCAGGACAAGGAGTACATGAAGCGGGTGTTCATCTCCTTCGGGCTGCCGGTCGGCCCGTACGAGGTCATCCGCCCCCGGGAGTGGGAAAACGATCCTTCCGCCGCCCGGAAGAAGATCGTCGACTTCGCCGGCGAGCACGGCTGGCCGCTCTTCATCAAGCCCGCCCGCGGCGGCTCCTCGATGGGCATCACCAAGGTCAGCGACCTCTCCGGCCTCGACGCGGCGATCGAGGAGGCGCGGCGCCACGACCCCAAGATCCTGGTCGAGTCGCTGCTGCGCGGCCGCGAGATCGAGTGCGGTGTGCTGGAGTTCGAGGACGGGCCGCGCGCGAGCGTGCCCGCCGAGATCCCGCCCGTCACGTCCCACGACTTCTACGACTTCGAGGCCAAGTACATCGACTCGGCGGCCGGCCTGGTGCCCGCACCGCTGACCGAGGAGCAGACCGCCGAGGTGCGGCGGCTCGCGGTCGAGGCGTTCGACGCCGCGTCGTGCGAGGGCCTGGTGCGCGCGGACTTCTTCCTGCTCGACAGCGGCGAGTTCGTGATCAACGAGATCAACACGATGCCGGGCTTCACGCCGATCTCCATGTACCCGCGCATGTGGCAGGAGACCGGGGTGTCCTACCCGGAGCTCGTCGACCGGCTGATCCAGGCCGCACTGCGCCGCCCGACGGGCCTGCGCTAGCGGCTGTCAGGGCTGGGCCCTAGAGGCTCTTGGGCACTGCCTTCTTCACCGGCCCCGCGAAGGCCGCCAACGGCGTGACGTCGTGGGCGTACTTCGCGGGGAGCGTGACTTCGACGTACGCCTCGCGGTAGGTCGTGGTGAAGCGCGGGCTGCCGTCCTCCTGCCGCTCCAGCATCCAGTTGACGCCGTCCGCCTCCACCGCCTGCGCCGCCGGATCGCTCATCTTCTCGGGCCGCGGGACACCACAGCGCAGTACGATCGCTGGATCTCCCCATACGGCGGTGAGGTCCGACTCCGGCTCGGCGGTGCGCCGCTGCTGCCCCTCGACGATCCCCGGCAGCTCACCGTGCAGCGCCCGGCACACCTCGGCCTCTTCCGAGGACGGGGTGGGTACCGGGATCGCCACGGCGTCGTTTGCGAGGGACGTGAGGGAGCAGCCGGCGGCGGCAGCGAGCAGCAGGGCGACGCATGCCATCGACGAACGCGACAGAAGCCGGCGGGAAGTGGAAGTCACCGGCCAAGAGTAGACGGGGGCTAGATGTGCACGACCGGGCAGGTCAGAGTGCGGGTGATGCCGTCCACTTGCTGGACCTTGGCGACCACCAGCCGGCCGAGATCATCGACCGTGTCGGCCTGCGCGCGCACGATCACGTCATAGGGTCCGGTCACGTCCTCGGCCTGGATCACTCCCGGAATCTTGCCGATGGTCTCGGCGACGGACGACGCCTTGCCCACCTCGGTCTGGATGAGGATGTACGCCTGTACCACGGAACCTCCAGGGCGGCCACGAGGATCATGTGGGGAGATAAAGAGACGCCACCGTATCGCGTCGTCGTGGGCAGCGGGGAGACTTGCGCGGCCGTCGGCGTACGGAGCGTGGCGTACGGAGACCAGAAGTTGACGTATGTGTTGACGGTACCTACAGCAGTGATGGCTCGCGACCGCAAGCGCACTGGGGCAGAAGGGGCACATCCATGAAGGGCACTGTGGGCGAGCTGGGGGAGTTCGGGCTCATCAGAGAGCTCACCTCCCGGCTCACCTCCACCCCGGCGGTACGGCTGGGGCCCGGCGACGACGCCGCCGTCGTGGCCGCACCCGACCGGCGGGTCGTGGCGAGTACGGACATCCTGCTCGAGGGACGTCACTTCCGGCGCGACTGGTCGACGGCGTACGACGTGGGCCGCAAGGCCGCGGCCCAGAATCTGGCCGATATCGCCGCCATGGGAGCGGTGCCGACCGCGCTGCTCCTCGGCCTCGTCGTCCCCGCCGAACTACCGGTCAGCTGGCCGACCGAGCTGATGGACGGCATCCGGGACGAGTGCCAGGTCGCGGGGGCGGCCGTAGTCGGCGGTGACGTCGTACGCGGCGAGACCATCACCGTGGCGATCACCGCGCTCGGCGACCTGCGCAACCACGAACCGGTGACGCGGTCCGGCGCCAGGCCCGGCGATGTCGTCGCCGTCACCGGCTGGTTGGGCTGGTCCGCGGCGGGCCTCGCCGTCCTCTCGCGCGGCTTCCGCTCGCCGCGCGCCTTCGTCGAGGCGCACCGGCGCCCGGAGCCGCCGTACCACGCGGGCCCCGCGGCCGCCGGGCTCGGCGCCACCGCCATGACCGACGTCAGTGACGGGCTCGTCGCGGACCTCGGGCACATCGCGGAGGCCAGCAAGGTCCGTATCGACCTGCGGTCCGGGCTCATCGACATTCCGACGCAGATGTCGGACATCGGGCAGGCGGTCGGCGTGGATCCGCTGCAGTGGGTGCTGACCGGGGGAGAGGACCACGCGATCGTGGCGACGTTCCCGCCGGACACGAAGCTGCCCGCCCGCTGGAAGATCATCGGTGAGGTCCTCAACCCGTCGGCGCTGCCGCAGGTGACGGTCGACGGGGCGCCGTGGACGAAGAAGGGCGGCTGGGACCACTTCGGGGACATCGAGACCGCCCCCTAGTCCCGCGGACCGGGGCCCGGGCGTACTGGAGGCGTACTAGATTCGCCCGTATGCGAATACTTCCTTGCGTCCTCACCGTCGCCGGATCCGACTCCGGCGGCGGTGCGGGTATCCAGGCCGACCTCAAGACGATGCTGGCGCTCGGCGTGCACGGCATGAGCGTGCTCACCGCCGTGACGGCGCAGAACTCGCTGGGTGTGCAAGGCGCCTGGGACCTGCCGGTGGAGGCCGTACGGGCGCAGTACCGCAGCGTCGTCGACGACATCGGCGTACAGGCCGTGAAGACCGGCATGCTGTCCTCCGCCGACCTCGTCGAGACGGTCGCGGAGCTGCTGGCCGGCACCGACGCCCCGGTGGTCGTCGACCCGGTGGGCGTGTCGAAGCACGGCGACCCGCTGCTCGCCACGTCCGCTCTCGAATCCGTACGGACGAAGCTGCTGCCCACGGCGACCGTCGCCACCCCGAACCTCGACGAGGTGGCCCAGCTCACCGGCGTACGCGTGGAGTCCGAGGCCGATCTGCCGCGGGCGGCCGGCGCGCTCCTGGAGTTCGGACCGCGCTGGGTGCTGGTCAAGGGTGGCCACCTGCCGGGCGACGCGGTGGACCTGTTGACGGACGGCACGCAGGAGCACTGGCTGCGCGCCCCACGGCACGACAACCGGCACACGCACGGGACGGGCTGCACGCTGGCGTCCGCGATCGCGTCGGGCCTGGCGAAGGGTCTCGACGTACCGCAGGCCGTGTCCGCCGCCAAGGAGTACGTGACCGAGGCGATCGCGGCGGGGTTCGCGCTGGGAGCGGGGATAGGCCCGGTGGACCACGGCTGGCGGCTCAGGAACAGCCAGGAGTAGTCAGGCGTAATCCTTCAGCCTGATGTTGGTCGCGGCCCGCTCCGTGAGCTTCTTGAAGAACCCGGCGAGAAGACGCGAACTCAGAACGCGGTACGCCCGGTCGCGCTGCCGGATCTTCTTCTCGGTGGGCGGCGCGAGGAACGGGCCCGCGTTGCCCGCGATCTTCTGGCAGCCCTTCGCGAAGTCGCGTACCTCCGCCTCGTACGCCGCGAAGGCGATGCGGTGGTCGCCGTGTGCGCGGGCGAGTTCGCCGGCGAGCACGTAGGCGCAGACGACCGCCGCACCGGTCCCCATGCCGCCCATGGTGGCGCCGTAACCCGCGTCGCCGATCAGAACCACCCGGCCCTTGGACAGCCGGTCGATGTGGATCTGCGCGATCGCGTCGAAGTACAGGCTGTCGGCGGCGTCGAGGGCGTCCAGCGCCTTGGGGGTCTCCCACCCCATGTCGGCGAACTTCGCGGCGAGGATCTTCTTCTGCCGGCCGAGGTCGTCGCGGTCGTACGCGAGCTGCTCGGAGGCGAAGATGAAGCCGGCGCCGGCCCGGTCGGGGTCGCCGTCGTAGTTCGCGATGGAGAGCATGCGGCCCGGGTCGCTGTAGATGCGGGCGGTCCGGTCCAGTCCGAGGTGGTTGGGCATCTCGAAGCCGGCGACGTAGTAGCCGAGGTAGCGCAGATACCGCGACTCGTCGCCGAAGGCGACGCGGCGGGTGTTCGAGTGCAGTCCGTCGGCGCCGACGACGAGGTCGAAGCGGCGGGGGGCGCCGTGGTCGAAGGTGACGTCTACGCCGTCGACGTCCTCTGCCATGGTGGCGACCGAGTCCCCGAAGACGTACTCGACGGTGTCCAAGGTGCGCTCGTACAGGATGGCGGAGAGATCGCCGCGGAAGATCTCCACGTCGCCGCTCATCATGGCGGAGGGCAGGTCGACGCGCGGGCTTCCGTCGATGTCGACGACGGTCTGCGTGCCCATGTGGGTCTGACGGCGGTGGACGTCGTCCCAGATGCCGAGCTCCTGGAGGACCCTGCGGTGGACGTGACCGCGGAAGTCGACGGCGAAACCGCCGGTGCGCAGGGCCGGTGCCTTCTCCACGACGGTGACGCGGGCGCCGTACCGGGAGAGCTGGAGGGCGAGGGCGGGGCCGGCGATGCTGGCGCCGGAGATGAGGACGTTGAGGTTGCGCAGCTGGGTGGTCATGGGGCGAGCCTGGCCCCCACAGCTGACCGCCCCCTTACCGTCGGCTGACCGCGACCGGCGACTCCGCCACGCGGAGCCAAGCCCCGGCCCCGGCCCCCCGGACGCCCTCCGGCCGTGTCCTCAATCGCCGGACGGGCTGGGTTTTCCTGGTGGCGGCATGATCCTGCGTCCCGACTTTCCGGCTGCCACCTTTGTGGCTCCGCCACGGGAGCGGGGGCAAGCCCCGGACCTCTGACGCCCTCCGGCCGTGTCCTCAATCGCCGGACGGGCTGGATTTCCTGGCGGCGGCATGATTCCTCGCCCCTCCGGAACTACCGCACGCGGTAGCCTTTCCCGGGCAAATGACCGCGCGGCGCCCCTCCCGAGGCGGCGGCTTTTCCCGTGCGCGGCAAACTTCCCGACCGCAGCACCACTCGGTGTGCGGCAGCCCCCTGGGTCCGGTGTGCGGAGGCCCTCCCGGGGACGTGGCTCCTTCCGTGTTGCGGCGCCTCCTTGCAGCCCGTCCGGCGTTTGAGGACCGGGGTCCGGGGCGGAGCCCCGGTTACGGGAAGGGGCGGGTGGGGGAAAGAACCCTCAGCCCGCCCCGGAGCTCGCGCCCGTGCGCGTACGCCTTCTCGTACGTCCCGGGCGGCAGGCCCGCGCGAGCCCGGTCACGGACACGCGCCACATCGGGGTCCAGAGCGAGCGCCGCCCCGCGCAGCCCCTCCGCCGCGCCGAGCAGCCCGGCGGCGTCTTCGGCGGCGGCCAGGGACGCCATCGCCTCGGCCACCTCCGCCAGGTCGAGCCGCGACCCCGGCTGCTCCAGCGCCAGTTCCCGCGCCTGCCCGAACCAGTCCGCGGCCTCGTCGACACGGCCCTCGGCCCCGGCGGCCCGGCTGAGGCCGACAAAGATCCGCAGGGTCTCACCCACGCTGAACCACGTCGCGGCGACAAGCTCCAGCGCCGCCCCGTAATGCTCCCGCGCCCCCGCGGTGTCACCGGCCAGCCGAGCCGCGTCGCCCAGCCCCCGCACGGCTCCCGCGGCCTTGTCCGGGACGCCGACGCTGCGGGCCAGTTCCGCCGCGCGCGTGTACAGCCCGACCGCATCGTCCGGCCGGCCCGTGTGCAGCAGGACCGCCGCCCGGCGCACCACCAGATCGGCCGTCTCCTCGGGCGCTTCCAGCACCTGTACGAGCGCGAGCGCCTCGTCGAGCAGCACCAGCGCCCGCCCGGCGTCGCCGCGCCAGTGCGCGAACATCGCCAGCGGGTCAAGGGAGTTGGCCATGCCCCAGCGGTCCCCGGCCGCCCGGAAGCCCTCCAGCGCCGCACCGAAGGCGGCTTCGGACGCCGCGGGCCGCCCGGAGAGCATCTCCTGGAAGCCGTGCCCCATGTCGAGCACGGCTCCGGCCCACAGACCGTCGCCCAGCCGCCCGCGCGCCCACTCGATGTCGCCGCTGCGCGGACCGCTCACCAGGGACCACAGCACGAGCGTGAACGGCAGCCGCAGCGGCTGAGCCAGGCCGGTCATCAGTGCGTCGGCGCGCTCGATCAGCCCGTCGTCCCCCGGATCACCACGCCCCGCGACGGCGTTGACCAAGCACAGGACGTACTCCTCGACGAGCCCCTCGGGCGGCTCGGTCCCCACCGCCAGCAGTTCGGCGGCGACCGGCACCAGCTCTCCCTGCCGGCCGCGCAGGCGCACGTACCAGGAGATCGCGGCCAGCAGCCGCAATCGGAGCCGCAGCCGCAGCGCGGTGGCCCTGTCGCCGTAGAGCAGGGGCGGGCGCAGCGCCGCGAGCAAGTTCGCGTGGTCGGAGTCCAGCCGCGCCAGCCACTCCAGTTGCGCGCCGCCCCGCAGGAACGGCTCGGCGGTCTCGGCCAGCTCCAGGAAGTACGCCGCATGCGCCGCCCGCAGCGCGCTTTCCTGCGCGGGTTCCCCCGCGAGACGCTCCGCGCAGAACACCCGGATGGTCTCCAGCATCCGGTACCGCCTGCCCGCCACCTCCACGAACGACTTCTCGGCGAGCGAGGCCAGCACGTCCTCGGCCCCCGGAACATCACAGACCCGCTCGACCGCGTCGAGCGTCGCGCCCCCGGCGAACACGGTCAGCCGCCGGGCCAGCAGACGTTCCTCCTCGTCGAGCAGCTCCCAGCTCCACTCCACGACCGCGCGCAGTGTCCGGTGCCGCGGCGCCTTGGTGCGGTCGCCGCCGCGCGACAGCAGCCGGAAGCGGTCGTCGAGGCGCGCTGCGATCTCGTCGAGCGTGAGCGTCCGCAGCCGGGCCGCCGCCAGCTCGATCGCGAGCGGCAGCCCGTCCAGCGCGGCGCAGATGCGCTCCACGCGCGTGTGGGCGTCGTTTTCGTGTTCCGGCCCGGAGCCGGGGCGTACGGCGGGCGGCAAGACCGCGTTGACCGCCGCCGCCCGGTCCGCGAACAGCGCGACGGCCGCCGGCAGCGCGAGCGGCGGCAGCGGGCACACCACCTCACCGGTGATCCCCAGAGCTTCTCGCCCCGTCGCCAGAACGCGCACACGGGGGCACGCACCGAGGAGCAGACCGGCGAGCCGCGCCGCGCCCTCGACCACATGCTCACAGTTGTCCAGCAGAAGCAGCAGCTCCCGCTCTTCGAGCGCGGTCAGCAGCCGTTGTGTGGCATCACCCGCGGCCGTTCCCTGGAAGCCGCTTTCGCGCACCCCGAGAGCGGTCAGTACGGCGTACGGGAGCTGCGCTTCATCGGAGACCGGCGCCAGTTCGACGTAACAGACTGTTCCCGCCCACCGCCCGGCCGTCTCCACCGCCAGCCGGGTCTTGCCCGCCCCGCCGGGCCCGGTCAGCGTCACCAGCCGCCCGGCGCCGAGGAGCCGGCCGATCCGCTCCAGCTCCTCGTCGCGCCCCACGAAGCTGGTGAGCTGCGACGGCACTCCGCGCGGGGCGGCGGTCCGCTCGGCGGACTGCCCCCGCAGCAGCTCCAGATGGAGTGCGGCCAGCTCGGCGGAGGGATCGGCGCCGAGCTCGTCGGCCAGCCCGCGGCGGGCCTGCTCGTACACGGTCAGCGCCTCGGCGGGGCGGCCGCCCGCGTGCAGTGCCCGCATCAGCTGTCCGTACAGGCGCTCCCTCAATGGATGTACGGCGATGAGCTCCCGCAGCTCCGGCACCAGCTCGGGGCCGCCGCCGAGCGCGAGATCCGCGTCGACGCGGTCCTGGAGCGCGGCCAGCCGCAGCTCGTCCAGCCGGGCCGCCCGAGCCTCGGCGAACGGCACCCCGGCCAGGTCCGCGAGCGCCGGCCCGCGCCACAGCCCGAGCGCCTCCCGCAGCAGCTCGCCCGCCCGCGCGTGAGCTCCCTCGGCCAGCGCCCGGCTTCCCGCGCGGGACAGCCGCTCGAAGCGGTGAGCGTCCACGTCGTCCGGGTCCGCGACGAGCCGGTAGCCGGCCGACAGCGACTCGATGGTTACGCCGAGACGCTTGCGGAGCCGGGACACCTGGGACTGGAGTGCGTTGGCGGCCCCGGCCGGCGGCTCGTCGCCGTACAGCCCGTCGGTCAGCCGGTCCGTGCTCACGGCCCGGCCCGCCTCCAGCACCAGCAGGGTGAGGAGCGCGCGGGGGCGGGGGCCACCCGGATCGAGCGCGTCACCGTCGGCGGAACGGATGTCGAGAGGACCCAGGATGGCGAAGCGCACGCGCCGATTCTGGCAGGTCACAGGCGTTCTGACAGGCTCAGGACATAAATCCGGGCATAAAAAGAACCGGCCCACCGCGAGGGTGGACCGGTTCTTAAGCAACCAGCTAGGTGGCCGCGCTTGGCATACGTCAGCGCGAGACCTTGCCGGCCTTGATGCACGAGGTGCAGACGTTGAGCCGCTTCGGCGTCCGACCGACCACTGCACGCACGCGCTGGATGTTGGGATTCCAGCGACGAGACGTACGGCGGTGCGAGTGCGAAATGTTGTTGCCGAAGCCCGGCCCCTTGCCGCAGACGTCGCAGTTGGCAGCCACGGGTCACTCCAAAGACTTCAGATGCACTTACAGTGGATCCCGGCATGCCGGGATCGAAGAATCGAGTGGCGTAGCCGGGGGAATGTCCCGATTTTCATCGGGCAACCGGAGCAGCATACATCGGCTGCTCCCGTAGAACGAAACTACCACGGCTCCCGAGGGCCCCCGCCCCGTCCCCCGCGTCCGCCCCCGCCTCCTGTGCGGCGCATGGCGCGACTACCCTGCGGTTCAACCCGCTCTCAAGGAGGACGCCAGGTGCCGCAGACCCTCGACGCCGTCGCGGTACGCACCTGGTGCTCGCTGGCACTGGAGGCCTTGGGCAGAGCCCGCGAGGAAATCGACGCGATCAATGTCTATCCGGTCGCGGACGGGGACACCGGCACCAACCTCTACCTGACCGTGGAATCGGCCGTTCAGGCCGTGGAAGCGGTGTTCACCGCTCACGAGACCGTCACGGGCGGCGCCGACGCTGTACAGGCCTCGGGGCCCGCTCTCGCGGACTCCGTACGGGCCATGGCGCACGGCGCCCTCATCGGCGCCCGGGGCAACTCGGGAACCATCCTGGCGCAGTTGCTGCGCGGCATGGCGCAGGTCCTTTCCGACCGGGCCGCCGACGCCGAGGGGCTACGGCGGGCGCTGCGCAGGGCGAGTGAATCGGCGTACCAGGCAGTCGCGCACCCCGTCGAGGGCACGGTCCTGACCGTCGCCACGGCGGCGGCAGACGCCGCCGAGAGCGCGGGCGGCGACGACACCAGCAGCGTGGCGCGCGCGGCGTACGAAGGCGCGCGCGCCGCACTCGACGAGACCCCCCGGCAGCTGGCGGTGCTCGGCCGTGCGGGCGTCGTCGACGCGGGCGGGCGGGGCCTGGTGGCCGTGCTCGGCGCGCTGGTCGAAGCGGTCTCGGGCGAGGCCGTCGCCGTACGCAAGTGGGAAGCGCCGGCGGCGCCGCTGTCCATGGCCGATGAGACCGACTGCCCGGCGGAGGCGGCGCAGGAGGGCGGTCCCGCCTTCGAGGTGATCTACCTGCTTGAGGCGGACGACGCGGCGGTGAGCCGGCTGCGTACCCGGCTCGACGGGCTCGGGGACTCGCTCGTCGTCGTCGGGGGCGACGGCCTGTGGAACGTCCATGTGCACGTGGACGACGCGGGCGCGGCGGTGGAGGCGGGCGTCGAGGCCGGCCGGCCGTACCGGATCCGCATCACGCACTTCGCCGCCGACCGGGTCGCGCCGCCCCGGGAACGGGCCCAGCGGGCGGTCGTCGCCGTCGTACCCGGCGAGGGCCTGGCGGGACTATGCGCCGAGGCGGGCGCGACCACTGTGCTCGCGCGCCCGGGGGAGCCGCCCGCGAGCGGGGAGCTGGCGGAGGCGATCCGGCGCGCCCACGCGCGCGAGGTCGTCCTGCTGCCGAACGACGCCGACCTGCGGCACACCGCCGCCGCGGCGGCGGAACAGGTCCGCGCCGAAGGGGTACGGGTCGCCCTCATCCCCACCCGCGCGGCGGTCCAGGGCATCGCGGCCCTCGCCGTCCACGAACCGGACCGCCGCTTCGACGAGGACGTCGTGGCAATGACGTCGGCGGCGGGCGCCACCCGCTACGGCGAACTGACCGTGGCCGAGCGCCAGTCCTGGACGATGGCCGGCATCTGCCAGGCGGGTGATGTGCTCGGCCTGATCGACGGCGATGTGGTCGTGATCGGGTCCGACCTGACGGCGGCGGCCCGTACGGTGCTGGACCGCATGCTGGCGGCGGGCGGCGAGATGGTCACGCTGGTGCTGGGCGAGGACGTCCCGCCGGGCCTGGCGGAGTACCTGGAGGCGCACGTCCGGGAGTCCCACCTGGCGGTGGACACGATCACGTACGACGGCGGCCGCCAGTCGTCCCCACTGCTGATCGGCGTCGAGTAGACATGTGCGGCTCCGCCGCGTGGGGCTCCGCCCCAGACCCCGCTCCTCAAACGCCGGAGGGGCTGAATTCGCCGGGGCGAGCCGCCGAGCCGGCTTTGCCGACCAGGGCGAGGTGAACCCGGCCGAGCGGCCTCCGCCAAGCCACCGCTTGGCCGACCGGACTCCGCCGGGCCCAGTGCTTCGCCGAGCGTGCTTCCCGGGCCGGCATCTCGCCGAACCGGGCTTCGCCGGGCCCAGTGCTTCGCTGGGCGTGCTTCGTGAGCCAGCGTTTCGTCTAGCCGGGGTTCGGCTGGCGCAGTGCTTCGCCAAGGTGGCCTTCGTAGAGCCGGGGCTCCGGCCGAGGGGGGGTGCTTGAGGCTCCGTCTGAGGTGGGCTTCGGCCCAGCCGAGATTGCCGCGCTCCGAGGATCCACTCCAGCAAAATCCAGCCCGTCCGGCGATTGAGGACCCGCCCGGCGGGCGTCCGGGGTCCGAGGGCCGCCCCGCGCCGGAGGCGCGAATGACGCAGGGGGAAGGGGCGGGGCGGGGAGAAATCCGGCCCTCGCGCCTCCGGACGTCGCCCACTGTCAGTGGTGTGGTGTGCAATGGATCCCGTGCCCGCGCTCGACGAACCACTCAAGAAGACGCTCGGCGGCACCACCGCGAAGGTGATGGCCGAGCACCTCGACCTGCACACGGTCGGTGACCTGCTGCACCACTACCCCCGGCGGTACGCCGAACGCGGTGAGCTGACCCAGCTCGCCGACCTCCCGCTCGACGAGCACGCCACCGTCGTGGCGCAGGTCGCCGACGCCCGCGTCCTGCGGTTCGCCAACGGCAAGGGCCAGCGCCTGGAGGTGACCCTCACCGACGGCAGCGGACGGCTCCAGCTGGTCTTCTTCGGCAAGTCGATCTACCACCACCAGAAGGAACTGCTGCCGGGCCGCCGCGGCATGTTCTCCGGCAAGGTCGGCATGTTCCGCAACATCCGCCAGCTCAGCCACCCCGCGTACGAAATGCTCGGCAAGGACACCGGCGCCGACGCCGTCGAGGCCTGGGCGAACCAGCTGATCCCGCTCTACCCCGCCTGCGCCCAGATGGAGAGCTGGAAGATCGCCAAGACGGTCGACGTCGTCCTGGCCTCGATGGAGGCCACCGGCTGGCAGGAGGTCGCCGACCCCCTGCCGCCCGCCCTGCGCGAGGGCCGCGGGCTCACCGACCTGCCCGACGCGTTCCGCAAGGTCCACCGGCCGCGTACCAAGGCGGACATCGCCGAGGCGCGAGACCGCCTCAAGTGGGACGAGGCGTTCGTACTCCAAGTCGCGCTCGCCCGGCGCCGGTTCGCCGACACCCAGCTCCCGGCCGTCGCCCGCCGACCTTCCCCCGGCGGCCTGCTCGACGCCTTCGACGCCAAGCTGCCCTTCACCCTCACCGACGGCCAGCAGAAGGTCTCCAAGGAGATCTTCGACGACCTCTCCACCGAGCACCCCATGCACCGCCTCCTCCAGGGCGAAGTGGGCAGCGGCAAAGCGCAGCCGCTCGATGCGATGGTTCTGACCCCGCAGGGATACCGGCTCATGGGGGATATGGCCGTAGGCGACACCGTGGTGGTCCCCACTGGTGAACTGGCCGTGGTGGACGGGGTCTTCCCGCAGGGCGAACGGGAGGTGTGGCGCATTGTGCTGTCCGACGGCACGGCCGTCGAATGCGACGATGAGCATCTCTGGATCGTGGGCACCAGCCGCGCCTGGGACCGCGGACAGACACCGAAGGTCATGACGACACGCGAGATCCGACTGGACACCCACAAGGCGAACGGTCATTCCAAGTGGTACATCCCGCCGGCGGCCCCAGTCGACCTCGCCGGCGATGCGGAACCGCCTCTCGATCCCTACCTTTTCGGTCTCCTCTTGGGGGATGGCTCATTCCGTCACCACCTGAGGCTGTCCACGGTCGATGACGAGATCCTCGCTGCCGCCAGTGCGGCCGTTACCCCGGAGTGTGAACTTCGACCGGTGCCCGGATCCCGGTGCGACTACACGATCCAGATGGCTGCGGCGAAGGATGGGACACGCGGAAATCCGGTGATCAGCGCCCTTCGGTCCTTGGGGTTGTGGGGCATCACATCGCACGGAAAGTTCATCCCGGCTGTCTTCAAGAACACGACGATCAAAAACCGCCTGGCTGTTCTGCAGGGTCTGCTGGACACCGACGGCACTGTGCCGTCCAGCGGCATGAATGTCTCGTTCTGTTCCGCGTCGAGACAACTGGCCGACGACGTGGCCTGGCTTGTGCGTTCCCTCGGTGGCAGGGCCAGGGTGCTGCCGAAGAAGGCCGCCTTCAACGTGTCGATCGCCCTCCCTGACTTGTACGCGCCGTTCAGGTTGGGGCGTAAGGCGGTGCGCATGCAGCCCAGGCCGAAGTGCAACACCTTCCGGCGTGGAATCCGCGCAGTGGAGTACGTCGGGCGGAAAGCAGTTCAGTGCATCAGCGTTGCTCATCCGAGTCATGCGTACGTGACAGACCACTTCACCGTGACCCACAACACCATGGTCGCGCTGCGGGCCATGCTCGCCGTCGTCGACGCGGGCGGCCAGGCCGCGATGCTCGCGCCCACCGAAGTGCTCGCCCAGCAGCACCACCGGTCGATCACCGAGATGATGGGCGAACTGGCCGAGGGCGGCATGCTCGGCGGCGCCGAGCAGGGCACCAAGGTCGTGCTGCTCACCGGCTCCATGGGCATGCCCGTCCGCCGCCGGGCCCTCCTCGACCTGGCCACGGGCGAGGCAGGCATCGTCATCGGCACGCACGCCCTCATCGAGGACAAGGTGCAGTTCCACGACCTCGGCCTCGTCGTCGTCGACGAACAGCACCGCTTCGGCGTCGAGCAGCGCGACGCCCTGCGCTCCAAGGGCAAGCAGCCCCCGCACCTGCTGGTCATGACGGCGACGCCCATCCCGCGCACGGTCGCGATGACGGTCTTCGGCGACCTGGAGACCTCGGTCCTCGACCAGCTCCCGGCCGGCCGCTCGCCCATCGCCACCCACGTCGTCCCGGCCAAGGACAAGCCCCACTTCCTCGCCCGCGCGTGGGAGCGCGTGCGCGAGGAAGTGGAGAACGGGCATCAGGCGTACGTCGTCTGCCCCCGCATCGGCGACGACGAGGACGACCCGAAGGCAGCCAAGGGCAAGAAGAAGCAGGCCGAGGACGATCCTGAGAAGCGGCCGCCGCTCGCCGTCCTGGAAATCGCCGAGCAGATCTCCGCCGGCCCCCTCAAGGGCCTGCGCGTCGAAGTCCTGCACGGGCGGATGCAGCCCGACGACAAGGACGACGTGATGCGCCGCTTCTCCGCGGGCGAGGTCGACGTCCTCGTCGCCACCACCGTCATCGAGGTCGGCGTGAACGTCCCCAACGCCACCGCGATGGTGATCATGGACGCCGACCGGTTCGGCGTGTCGCAGCTGCACCAGCTCCGCGGCCGGGTGGGCCGTGGCTCGGCCCCCGGGCTGTGTCTGCTGGTCAGTGAGATGCACGAGGCGAGCCCGGCCCGCGCCCGGCTGGCCGCAGTGGCCGCCACCCTGGACGGTTTCGAGCTCTCCCGCATCGACCTCGAACAGCGCCGCGAGGGCGACGTACTCGGCCAGGCACAGTCCGGTGTCCGGTCGTCGCTTCGGATGCTCGCCGTCATTGACGACGAGGAGGTCATCGTGGCCGCCCGCGAGGAGGCCGTCGCCGTCGTCACCGCCGACCCCGAACTCGAACGGCTCCCGGAGCTGCGCACCGCCCTTGACGCCCTGCTGGACAAGGAGAGGGAGCAGTACCTCGACAAGGGCTGACAATGGGTGCAGCAGGATCTGCTCCACTCACCCCTACCGACCCTAGGAACCGACACCCATGACCCGCGTGATCGCCGGCACGGCCGGCGGACGCCGCTTGGCCGTCCCGCCGGGCAACGGCACCCGCCCCACCTCCGACCGTGCGCGCGAGGGCATGTTCTCCACCTGGGAGTCGCTGCTCGGCACGCTCGAGGGCATCAGGATCGCCGACCTGTACGCCGGCTCGGGCGCCGTGGGCCTGGAGGCGCTGTCGCGCGGCGCCGTGCACGCCCTGCTGGTCGAGGCCGACAGCCGGGCCGCCCGCACCGTCCGGGAAAACGTCCGCACCCTGGGCCTGCCCGGCGCCGAAGTCCGGGCGGGCAAAGCGGAGCAGATCATCACAGGTCCGGCGCCCGAGACGCCGTACGACGTGGTGTTCCTCGACCCTCCGTACGCCGTCACCGATGACGATCTTCGCGAGATCCTCCTCACACTCCGCACCCAGGGCTGGCTTACGCACGATGCCGTCGCCACCGTGGAGCGCAGCACAAGAGGTGGAGAATTCAACTGGCCCAAGGGATTTGAACCATTGCGGGCCCGTCGCTACGGCGAGGGAACGCTTTGGTACGGTCGCGCCGCCTCTACGTGCGAAGACGCACGATGACCGGACCGGAGAGCGAGGGACAACAGATGCGCCGCGCAGTCTGTCCCGGGTCATTCGACCCGATCACCAATGGACATCTCGACATCATCGCCCGCGCCTCCAAGCTGTACGACGTCGTACACGTCGCGGTGATGATCAACCAGTCCAAGCAGGGACTGTTCACGGTCGAGGAGCGGATCGACCTGATCCGCGAGATCACCGCCGAGTTCGGCAACGTCGAGGTCGAGTCCTTCCACGGCCTTCTCGTCGACTTCTGCAAGGAGCGCGACATCCCGGCCATCGTGAAGGGCCTGCGCGCGGTCAGCGACTTCGACTACGAGCTCCAGATGGCCCAGATGAACAACGGCCTCTCGGGGGTCGAGACCCTGTTCGTCCCGACCAACCCCACCTACAGCTTCCTCTCCTCCAGCCTGGTCAAGGAGGTCGCGGCCTGGGGCGGCGACGTCTCCCACCTGGTCCCCCCGAGGGTCCTCGGCGCGCTCACCGAGCGTCTCGCCAAGAAGTGACAGAAGAAGTGCAAAAGAAGTGACAATCTGACGGAGCGTCACCAGGTGTCGGGCGGGGGCCGACTGCCCGTACAGTCGTCCCGTCCGTCTCCAGCCGGAAGAACAGGTGGCGAGCACACGGTGGACGTGCAGAAGAAGCTCGACGAGATCGTCGAAGCGGTGGGCAGCGCCCGGTCCATGCCCATGTCGGCCTCGTGCGTGGTCAACCGCGCCGATCTGCTCTCGATGCTCGAAGAGGTACGCCAGGCCCTGCCCGGCTCCCTCGCGCAGGCGCAGGAGCTGCTCGGCGGCCACGAGCAGATGGCCGAGCAGGCCCGCCAGGAGGCCGAGCGGATCATCGAGTCCGCGCACGCCCAGCGTGGTTCGCTCATCTCGGACACCGAGATCGCGCGCCGCTCCCAGGAGGAGGCGGACCGCATCCTCAGCGAGGCCCGCCGGGACGCCGAGGAGATCCGCGCCGAGGCCGACGAGTACGTCGACTCCAAGCTCGCGAACTTCGAAGTCGTCCTCACCAAGACCCTCGGCTCTGTCGACCGCGGCCGCGAGAAGCTGCTCGGCCGCGGCCCCGGCCTCGACGATCAGGGTTACGCGGACCCCGACTTCGCAGAAGCCCCGGAGCGCAGCCACGACCCGGAGACCCTGCGCCAGCGCGCGGACGAGTACGTCGACACCAAGCTTGGCGCCTTCGAGGCCGTGCTCTCCAAGACCCTCGAAGCGGTCGGCCGCGGCCGGCAGAAGCTGCACGGACGGGTCGCCTCGGACGAGCTCGGCGCGCACATGGTGGCCCAGGACGAGGCCGGAGCGCAGCGCAGCAGCGACGCGGACTTCCTCGCCGACCTGGCCGAGCCGCAGGCCGCCCTCCCGGTGCCCGGGCAGCCGCACATCCCCGCGCAGCAGCCGTACGACCCGTACGCGTACCAGCAACCGCAACAGGAGCAGGACCCCTACGCGTACCAGCAGCCGCAGGACCCGTACGCCGCCCAGCAGCCGGATCCGTACGCCTACCAGCAGCAGGATCCCTACGCGTACCAGCAGCAGGGCTACGACCAGGGGCAGGGCTACGGCCAGCAGCCGCAGCACGTCCCCCAGCAGCAGGCCGCTCTCGACGAGACCAGCCTTTTCGACACGAGCATGATCGACCTGGATCAGCTGCGGGAGTACGAGCAGGGGCGCTAGGGACCGATTGGGCCCTGAGCGAAGCGTCAAGTATCCTGGCACTTCGGTCGCGCGTATGCCCGCGATCACGGCTGCCCGCTTCGCGTTCCGCGACGGCGACACGGCGGCCCACCACAGCGAACCGAAAGCAGGAAGACCCCTGAACGCCCACCTCGACCACCGCAACCCCCTCGTGTTCGACACACACGAGCTGGGCCGGCGTCCCGGTGCGCTCCAGCGGCTGACCCGCTCGGTAGCGGCCCCCAAGGACTTCGGTATCGAAGGGGTCGTCGGTGTGCCGGAGGGCGCGCCGGTGAATCTCAGGCTCCGCCTCGAATCCGTCATGGAAGGGGTGCTTGTCACAGGCACCGCCCGTGCGACGGCCAAGGGGGAGTGCGTAAGGTGTCTGGAGCCGCTGGAGCTGGACGTTGCAGCGGACTTCCAGGAGATGTTCTCGTACCCTGCCGCCGATGACCGGGGCCGCCACAAGGCGGAACCGGCCGACGACGACGAGGACGACGAGGACAGGCTCTATCTCGAGGAAGGTCTGTTCGACCTCGAGTCCGTGCTGCGTGATGCGGTAGTGCTCGCACTACCGATGCAGCCGGTGTGCCGGGAGGACTGTCCCGGCCTGTGCCCGCAGTGCGGGATCAGGCTGGAAGAGGACCCCGAGCACAATCATGACGCCGTCGACATTCGATGGGCGGCACTGCAAGGACTCGCCGGGACCAACCAGGACGGCGAGAAGGACAACATTGGCGACGCCGCCGAGTCGGGCGTCGACGAGAAGCAGGAGAAGTAGCCGTGGCTGTTCCGAAGCGGAAGATGTCGCGCAGCAACACGCGCCACCGCCGGTCGCAGTGGAAGGCTGCGGTCCCCACCCTGGTTTCGTGTGAGCGTTGCCAGGAGCCGAAGCTCCAGCACATCGCGTGCCCGAGCTGCGGCACGTACAACAAGCGCCAGGTCCTCGAGGTCTGAGCGGCTGGTGAGAGGCACTGTGTCCAGCCCCAAGAAGGCGGATGACGCCAAGGCGGACTACGCCGGCAAGTCGGCGGAAAAAACAGCCTCGTCCCACACGCTTCTGGAAGGGCGGCTCGGCTATCAGCTCGAGTCCGCCCTTCTGGTGCGTGCGCTGACCCACCGTTCGTACGCGTACGAGAACGGCGGTCTGCCCACCAACGAGCGCCTCGAGTTCCTCGGGGATTCCGTGCTCGGCCTGGTGGTCACGGACACGCTGTACCGGACCCACCCCGATCTGCCCGAAGGCCAGCTGGCCAAACTGCGGGCCGCGGTGGTCAATTCTCGTGCACTCGCGGAGGTGGGCCGCGGCCTCGAACTCGGCTCCTTCATCCGGCTCGGCCGGGGCGAAGAGGGCACGGGCGGCAGGGACAAGGCATCCATCCTGGCCGACACCCTTGAAGCGGTGATCGGCGCCGTTTATCTCGATCAGGGCCTGGGAGCCGCATCAGAACTGGTGCACCGGCTCTTCGATCCGCTGATCGAGAGGTCTTCGGGCCTCGGTGCGGGCCTGGACTGGAAAACCAGTCTCCAGGAGCTCACCGCGAGCGAGGGTCTCGGCGTACCCGAGTACCTCGTTTCGGAGACCGGACCGGACCACGAGAAGACCTTCACTGCTGCTGCCCGCGTCGGTGGTGTCTCGTACGGCACCGGCACCGGCCGCAGCAAGAAGGAAGCGGAACAGCAGGCGGCGGAGTCCGCGTGGCGCGCGATTCGCGCGGCCGCGGACGAGCGCGCGGCGGCCGAGGACACGGCCGCGGCAACGCCCGTGAGGGACACGGCCGACGACGCGACGCCGTCGGCCCAGACCACCGCCTGAGTCACGCGAGCACTGCCCTCTGTGCCCCCTGCCGGATCCCGGCAGGGGGCACAGAGGTATGCTGCATCCGTGCCTGAGCTGCCCGAAGTCGAAGTCGTACGACGCGGGTTGGAGCGCTGGGTCACCGGCCGCACCGTCTCCGAAGTGCAGGTGCTCCACCCCCGGGCGGTACGCCGCCACCTCGCCGGCGGTGAGGATTTCGCCGTACGCCTCAAGGGGCACCGCATCGGGGCCGCGCGCCGCCGCGGCAAGTACCTCTGGCTGCCGCTCGAAGACACCGCCGCGTCCGTCCTCGGACACCTCGGGATGAGCGGCCAGCTGCTCGTACAGCCGGAATCCGCCCCCGACGAGAAGCACCTGCGCATCCGCGTCCGCTTCGACGATGACTTCCGCACGGAGCTGCGCTTCGTCGACCAGCGCACCTTCGGCGGGCTCTCGCTGCACGACAATTCCCCCGACGGGCTCCCCGACGTCATCGCGCACATCGCGCGCGACCCGCTGGACCCGGCCTTCGACGACGCCGCGTTCTGTACGGCGCTGCGCCTGCGCCGTACGACCGTCAAGCGCGCCCTGCTCGACCAGTCGCTGATCAGCGGTGTCGGCAACATTTACGCCGACGAGGCGCTGTGGCGCGCGCGGCTGCACTACGAGCGCCCCACCTCGACCCTCACGCGCCCCCGCGCGGCCGAGCTCCTCGGCCATGCGCGGGACGTCATGAACGCCGCGCTCGCTGTCGGCGGCACCAGCTTCGACAGCCTGTACGTGAATGTGAACGGCGAGTCGGGCTACTTCGAGCGGTCCCTGGACGCGTACGGGCGTGAGGACGAACCGTGCCGCCGCTGCGGGACGGCGATGCGCCGGCGCCCCTGGATGAACCGCTCCAGCTACTTCTGCCCGCGCTGTCAGCGCCCTCCGCGCGTCTCGTCGTAACGCTCGCGCGCCGTCAGTACCTCCGGCATGCGTCCCTCGACCAGGTCGATCAGGGCGAGCAGCCGTTCCGCGATGTCCTGCCCCAGCGGCGTCAGCTCGTAGTCGACGCGGGGCGGGTTGGTCGGCTGCGCCTGCCTGCTGACGAGTCCGTCCCGCTCCAGCGCGTGCAGCGTCTGGGACAGCATCTTCTCGCTCACGCCCTCGACCCGGCGGCGCAGTTCATTGAAGCGGAGGGTGCCGCCCTCCTGTAGGGCGCCGATCGTCAGGCTGCCCCAGCGCCCCGTCACATCCTCCAGCGTGCCGCGCGACGGGCACAGCTTGGAGAACACGTCGAAGTCGGAGTCGCCGCAGGTCTGCTGCGCGGTGCTGTCCATGCGACCAGCATACTCGGGCGCAGCGCTAACCAATGGGTTGCGCTTTCTGAAAGTTAGTGTTTTTCTTCTGTCGCCAGTCACCGAGCAGAAGCACCGACGAGGAGACCGTCAGTCATGACCACCCCCGCTGTCCCGCCCGTAGTCTCGATCGCCTACCACTCCGGCTACGGCCACACCGCCGTCGTCGCCGAGGCCGTCCGCGCCGGAGCGGCCGACGCCGGAGCCACCGTTCATGTGATCAAGGTCGACGAGATCAGCGACGAGCAGTGGGAACTGCTCGACGCCTCCGACGCGATCGTCTTCGGCTCGCCCACCTACATGGGGACCGCGTCGGGCGCCTTCCACCAGTTCGCCGAGGATTCCTCTAAGCGCTGGTTCACGGACGCCTGGCACGACAAGCTGGCGAGCGGGATTCACCAACTCCGCCTCCAAGAGCGGCGACAAGCTGCACACCCTGCAGTTCTTCCAGACCCTCGCCGCACAGCACGCCATGCACTGGGTGAGCCTGGGCCTCAAGCCCGGCTGGAACTCCACCGAGGGTTCCGAGAACGACCTCAACCGCCTCGGGTTCTTCTCGGGCGCCGGCGCCCAGACCAACTCCGACGAGGGCCCCGAGGCCGTACACAAGGCGGACATCGCGACCGCCGAGCACCTCGGCCGCCGTATCGCGGAAACCGCCAAGGTCTTCGCGGCGGGCCGGGAAGCCGTCGCCGCCTGACCTTCCTGTACGGAAGGAGGCTCAGAAGCCGAAGTTCTGTGTCCACCAGGGGCCGCCGGGGCCCATGTGCACGCCGACGCCCAGGGTCTTGAAGTCGCAGTTCAGTATGTTCGCCCGGTGGCCTTCACTGTTCATCCAGGCGTCCATCACCGCCTGGGCGTCGGCCTGGCCGCGGGCGATGTTCTCGCCGCCCAGGCCGCTGATGCCCGCCTTTTCGGCGCGGTCCCAGGGGGTCGCCCCGTCCGGGTCGGTGTGGTCGAAGAAGTCGCGGGCGGCCATGTCCTGGCTGAAGTCCTCGGCCAGCGTGGACAGGAGGCCGTCCGTCCGGACCGGGGCGCAGCCGGCCGTCGCCCGCTCCTGGTTCACCAGGGCAACGACGGTGGCCTCGGCGGTGGCTTCGGAGCCGGAGCCGGAGCCGTTGCCGAGGCCCGGGATCTTGGCCGGGGGAGTGGGCACGGCGCGGTCGGGCTTGGGGCTCTGGCTCTGGCTTCTCTCGGGCGCGGCCGGCTTTTCGGTGCGGCGGTCCGGGGCGGCCGTCTTGCGCTCGGAAGGCTTCGCCGACGGCTCAGCGGACGGCTTCTGGGAGGGCTGCGTGGGCTTCGGCTTGGGCGAAGGGGACCCCGACGGCGCCGAGGGCGCCTGCGCACGTCCGGTGTCCTCGGCGGCGGGCGTCGTCGCCCGGTCCGTGGGCTCCACCGAGCTGCCGCCCTGCGTCTGGAGCTCGGGCGCGCCTTCGGTGCGCACCTGGTCACCCGAGCCGCCGCTGAAGGAGTAGTTGTCCCCGCCGGGAAGCAGCCCGGAGGTGACGGCCACCGCACCCATGGCCACGGCGGCGGAGACGCCGAGCAGCCCGGTGCGTACGGGCGCGGCCCGCTTCTTCCGGCGGCGCGTACCACCCTGATACCGGCCGGCCGGGGCGTCCGCGTGGTCTGCTGCTACGGGTCCGGCGGCGGAGCGACGATGGCGTCCCATCTGCTGTGCCTTCCTCAATGCTTACTCGACGTGGTCAACGTCAATGCGCCTCACCCGAATGAGTGAGGCCTCATTTCGTCGGGACTGTACGCCATGACGCGTGGGGGCGAAGTGCCTCGTGAGCAATTGGCCAGTTAGCGTGCAGTCATGAACGAAGATGTGCGGCTCACCGCCTGGGTACGCGGTCGAGTACAGGGAGTGGGCTTCCGCTGGTTCACCAGGGCAAACGCATTGGAAATCGGCGGCATCGCCGGCTTCGCCCTCAACCTGGACGACGGCCGGGTACAGGTGGTGGCGGAGGGACCGCGTGAGAATTGCCACCGTCTGCTGGAATGGCTGCGCTCGCCCGACACTCCCGGGAAGGTCGACGGAGTGACGGAGATCTGGGGCACACCGCGCGGCGGTTATACGGGCTTCGCGATCCGGTGATCAATCCCGGCGCGGGGCGCCACCGGCGCATTCCGCAGCTGCCCGTGGCAGGTGCCTGGGACAGAAACGACCTGGTGGTTGCCAAGAAACGCTTGTCGTGGAAAGCTGCCGACTACGGATGATCTCTACGCCCCCAGGGCCCCGCAGAAGAGGCGGCACCGCGCATTCCGCGGCTGCTCGCCCCCGGGCTGCCCAGCGATACGGGGCGTGATCGTGTTGACCGTCAAACTTTTTGGTGAGACTCTGGAAGCCCCGCGCACCTTAGCTGTTTGGCATTGAGAACAACAGAGATGACAAGCACCGCGGGTGCGATTCCCTCACGACCCACCACCGCTTCGGTCGGTCACTCAGTGTGGAGGACCATCCATCATGGCAAAGGCGCTTCTCGGTTACGTCGGCGGCTCCGACCCGCGACTCCTCGCCGAGATGCGACGGCTTCAGCAGCGCGTCCAGGATCTTGAATCCGAGCTCAACCGGATTCAGTCCGAGAACGACGCGCTCAGCGCCGCCGCTCACCACCGCGGAGATTCGCTGCTCGACAGCATCGACATCGACGTACCCCAGGCGGAGCCTGCGCTCACCTGACACGGTTCGTAGGAGAATCCGAGCCCGTCAGGCTGTCCGTATCAGCCGCTTGAGATCTGCATCAAGATCTACCAGCAAGACATTGCAAGGGACGCTTCGGCGTCCCTTCTTTTTTTGCGCCCCGTGTGTAGACCTCTTCCCTTACCGTCTGATGTGCCCTGCACCTTCAGAGGTGAAACCGGCGGTGAAAGGTAGAGTGCGGCGGTGCATCTCAAGGCCATGACTCTCCGCGGTTTCAAATCATTCGCATCGGCCACGACGCTGCGGTTCGAACCAGGGATCACCTGCGTCGTAGGCCCGAATGGCTCGGGCAAGTCCAACGTGGTGGACGCCCTGTCGTGGGTGATGGGAGAGCAGGGCGCGAAGTCGCTGCGCGGCGGCAAGATGGAGGACGTCATCTTCGCCGGGACGACCGGGCGGCCACCGCTCGGCCGCGCCGAGGTCTCGCTGACCATCGACAACTCCGACGGTGCGCTGCCCATCGAGTACGCCGAAGTCACCATTACGCGGATCATGTTCCGCAACGGCGGCAGCGAATATCAGATCAATGGCGATACGTGCCGACTGCTCGATATCCAGGAGTTGCTCTCCGACTCCGGGATAGGGCGGGAGATGCACGTGATCGTCGGGCAGGGCCAGCTCGACTCCGTACTGCATGCCGATCCGATGGGGCGCCGGGCGTTCATCGAGGAGGCCGCGGGAGTCCTCAAGCACCGCAAGCGGAAAGAGAAGGCGCTGCGGAAGCTGGACGCGATGCAGGCGAATCTCTCGCGCATACAGGACCTGACCAACGAACTGCGCCGGCAGCTCAAGCCGCTGGGGCGGCAGGCGGCGGTGGCGCGGCGGGCCGCCGTCATCCAGGCCGACCTGCGTGACTCCCGGCTGCGGCTGCTCGCCGACGACCTGGTGAAGCTGCGCGAAGCGCTGCGCGCGGAGATCGCCGACGAGGCGGCGCTCAAGGAGCGCAAGGACGCGGCGGAGGCGCAGCTGCGGGCCGCGCTCGCGCGGGAGGCGGAGCTGGAGGAAGAGGTACGCCGCCTCGCTCCGCGACTGCAGCGGGCGCAGCAGACCTGGTACGAACTGTCGCAGCTGGCGGAGCGGGTGCGGGGCACGGTTTCGCTGGCCGACGCTCGGGTGAAGAGCGCCACGACGGCCGCCCCCGAGGAGGAGCGGCGCGGGCGCGAGTTCAGAGACCCTGAAAGCATGGAGCGCGAGGCCGCGAAGATCCGCGAGCAGGAGGCGGAGCTCGAAGCCGCGCTGGAGGCGGCGCAGCGGGCGCTGGAGGACACGGTCGAGCACCGGGCCGGACTCGAACGGGAGCTGGCCGCCGAGGAACGCAGGCTGAAGGACGCGGCCCGGGCCATCGCCGACCGGCGCGAAGGGCTCGCCCGGTTGAACGGCCAGGTCAACGCGGCCCGTAGCAGGGCCGGTTCCGCCCAGGCGGAGATCGACCGGCTGGCCGCCGCGCACGAGGGCGCGCGGGAGCGGGCCGTCGCCGCACAGGAGGAGTACGAGCAGCTCAAGGCCGAGGTGGACGGGCTGGACGCGGGCGAGTCCGACCTGGCCGAACAGCACGAGGCGGCCAAACGCGACCTCGCCGAGGCGGAGGCCGACCTCACGGCGGCCCGGGAAGCGGCGACCTCCGCCGAGCGCCGCCGGGCGGCGACGTCGGCGCGGCACGACGCGCTGGCCCTGGGGCTGCGACGTAAGGACGGCACGGGCACACTGCTCGCCGCGCAGCCCCGGCTGACCGGCCTGCTGGGACCGGCGGCGGAACTCCTCACGGTGGCCCCCGGCTACGAGATCCCGGTGGCGGCGGCGCTGGGCGCGGCGGCCGACGCGATCGCGGTGACGGACCCGGCCACGGCCGCCGAAGCGATCCGCCTCCTGCGCAAACAGGACGCGGGCCGAGCGGTACTCCTGCCGGGCGCGCCGGCGGCCCCGGCGACCCCTGAGGCCCCGGCAGCCGCATGCGTCCCGGCGGGGACCGCGGTGCCGGCCGGGTGCGACGGGGATTCTGGTCACGCCTCGGCAGCCGTCGGCGCCTACGGGTCCGCAGCCGTCGGCGGTGTGCCGGACCAAGCGGGCGGCGCCGGAGTCGGCGTGCCGGCCGGGGCCGGGCACGGCGTGCCCGGGCAGGGGCGTGCGTATGGGCCGGGGGACGAAGCTGCCGGTGCCGGGGTGGAGCGTGCCGTGGTCGCCCCCCGGCAGGAGAGCGGTGCGGCCCCGGCTGTTGCCGATCTGGTGCGGGGGCCCGTTGAGCTGATGGCTGCCGTGCGGCGGCTGGTGCGGGACATGGTTGTCGTAGGGACGCTGGAAGACGCCGAGGATCTGGTTGCTGCTCGGCCCTCGCTGACCGCTGTCACCGCTGAGGGCGATGTTCTCGGGGCGTACTTCGCGCAAGGCGGGTCGGCCGGGGCGCCCAGCCTGCTGGAGGTGCAGGCCTCCGTCGACGAGGCCGCCGCCGAGCTGGAGGAGCTGGCCGTACGGTGCGAGGAGCTGGCCGGGGCGCAGCACCGGGCGCAGGAGCGGCGTACCACGTGTGTCGCGCTCGTCGAGGAGCTGGCCCAGCGGTGCCGGGCCGCCGACCGGGAGAAATCGGGCGTCGCGCAGCAGCTCGGGCGGCTCGCCGGGCAGGCGCGCGGCGCCGCCGGCGAGGCCGAGCGGTCGGCCGCTGCCGCCGCCAAGGCCCAGGAGGCGCTGGAGCGGGCCACGGAGGAGGCCCAGGAGCTGGCCGAGCGGTTGCTGGTGGCCGAGGAGGCGCCCGTACAGGAGGAGCCGGACACTTCCGTGCGCGACCGGCTCGCCGCCGACGGGGCCAACGCTCGCCAGACCGAGATGGAGGCCAGGCTCCAGGCCCGTACGCACGAGGAGCGGGTGAAGGGTCTCGCGGGGCGGGCGGACGCGCTCGACCGGGGGGCGCGCGCCGAGCGTGAGGCGAGGGCGCGCGCCGAACAGCGGCGCGCCCGGCTGCGCCACGAGGCCCAGGTGGCGGCGGCCGTCGCGTCCGGTGCGCGGCAGTTGCTGGCCCACGTCGAGGTCTCTCTCGTACGGGCCGACGAGGAGCGGGCCGCGGCTGAGGCGGCCAAGGCCGAGCGGGAGGGCGAGCTCGTGGCCGAGCGCGGTCGCGGCCGGGACCTCAAGGGCGAGCTCGACAAGCTGACGGACTCGGTCCACCGCGGCGAGGTGCTCGGCGCCGAGAAGCGGTTGCGCATCGAGCAGCTGGAGACCAAGGCGCTGGAGGAACTGGGCGTGGAACCGGCGGGACTGGTGGCGGAGTACGGGCCCGACCAGCCCGTACCGCCGTCGCCGCCCGCCGAGGGCGAGGAGGCGCCGGAGGATCCGCAGGACCCCCGCAACCAGCCGCGGCCGTTCGTGCGCGCGGAGCAGGAGAAGCGGCTCAGGGCGGCCGAACGGGCGTACCAGCAGCTCGGGAAGGTGAACCCGCTCGCCCTGGAGGAGTTCGCGGCCTTGGAGGAGCGCCACAAGTTCCTCTCCGAGCAGCTTGAAGACCTGAAGAAGACGCGCACCGACCTGATGCAGGTCATCAAGGAGGTCGACGAGCGCGTCGAGCAGGTCTTCAGCGAGGCGTTCCGGGACACGGCGCGGGAGTTCGAAGGGGTCTTCTCGCGGCTCTTCCCGGGCGGTGAGGGGCGGCTGATCCTGACGGATCCCGACAACATGCTCACCACGGGTGTCGATGTCGAGGCCAGACCGCCGGGCAAGAAGGTCAAGCGGCTGTCGCTGCTCTCCGGCGGTGAGCGGTCGCTGACGGCCGTCGCCATGCTGGTGTCGATCTTCAAGGCCAGGCCGAGCCCGTTCTACGTGATGGACGAGGTCGAGGCCGCGCTCGACGACACCAATCTCCAGCGGCTGATTCGGATCATGGAGGAGCTCCAGGAGAGCTCCCAGCTGATCGTGATCACTCACCAGAAGCGGACGATGGAGGTCGCCGACGCGCTGTACGGCGTGTCCATGCAGGGGGACGGCGTCTCCAAGGTCATCAGCCAGCGGCTTCGCTGAGAGGCTCGCCATAACCTTCAAAACTTGAACGCAAGGCGACATGTCCGGGCCGTGAATTTCACGTTCCCCACCTCTTGACTTCGAAACCTGAAGACATAGTCTCGGCAACGTCGTTTTTACCTTCAAGTGGTGCGCGGCGGGATGTCATGCCCCACTTGAAGTGCTTGCCCCCCACGCCAGGCGACGCGGCCAGGCACCAGGAGTTGATGTGACCAGCACTGCGAAACCACTGGCGTCCGGAGCCCGCGAGGCCCACCCGGACCACCTCGGCCACGTCATCTTCATCACGGCGGCAGCCGCCATGGGCGGCTTCCTCTTCGGCTACGACAGCTCGGTGATCAACGGCGCCGTCGAAGGCATCCGCGGCAAGTACGACGTGGGATCCGGCACCCTCGCCCAGGTCATCGCCATCGCCCTGATCGGCTGTGCCATCGGCGCCGCCACCGCGGGCCGCATCGCCGACCGCATCGGCCGGATCCGCGTCATGCAGATCGCGGCCGCACTGTTCACCATCAGCGCCGTCGGCTCAGCGCTGCCGTTCGCCCTGTACGACCTGGCCTTCTGGCGCGTGCTCGGCGGCATCGCCATCGGTATGGCCTCGGTCATCGGCCCGGCGTACATCGCCGAGGTCGCCCCGCCGGCGTACCGCGGCCGCCTCGGCGCCTTCCAGCAGGCCGCCATCGTCATCGGCATCGCCGTCTCCCAGCTCGTCAACTGGGGCATCCTCAACCTCGCCGACGGCGACCAGCGCGGCAAGCTGCTCGGCATCGAGGCCTGGCAGGTCATGCTCGGCGTGATGGTGGTCCCGGCCGTCTTCTACGGTCTGCTCTCCTTCGCCATCCCCGAGTCGCCGCGCTTCCTGATCTCCGTCGGCAAGGTCGACAAGGCCAAGGAGATCCTGGCCGACGTCGAGGGCAAGAACATCGACCTCGACCTGCGCGTCGCCGAGATCGAGCACGCGATGCGCAGCGAGCACAAGTCCACCTTCAAGGACCTGCTCGGCAGCCGCTTCGGCTTCCTGCCCATCGTCTGGGTCGGCATCGGCCTCTCGGTCTTCCAGCAGCTGGTCGGCATCAACGTCGCCTTCTACTACTCCGCGACGCTGTGGCAGTCCGTCGGCATCAACCCGAGCGACTCCTTCTTCTACTCGTTCACCACGTCGATCATCAACATCGTCGGCACCGTGATCGCCATGATCTTCGTCGACCGCATCGGCCGCAGGCCGCTCGCGCTCATCGGCTCGACCGGTATGGCGCTCGCCCTCGCCTTCGAGGCCTGGGCCTTCTCCGCGAACCTGATCGACGGCAAGCTGCCGCACACCGAGGGCATCGTCGCGCTGATCGCCGCCCACGTCTTCGTGCTCTTCTTCGCCCTCTCGTGGGGTGTCGTCGTCTGGGTCTTCCTCGGTGAGATGTTCCCGAACCGGCTGCGCGCCGCCGCGCTCGGCGTCGCCGCCTCCGCGCAGTGGATCGCCAACTGGGCGATCACCGCGAGCTTCCCGAGCCTCTCCGAGTGGAACCTCTCGGGGACGTACGTGATCTACACATTCTTCGCCGTGCTCTCGATCCCCTTCATGCTCAAGTTCGTGAAGGAGACCAAGGGCAAGGCGTTGGAGGAGATGGGCTAAACCCCCGCTGCCCCGCTCCTCGAACGCGGTACTGCCCCGGCTCACCCATTGAGCCGGGGCAGTACGTTTTCGCAGAACAGATGGAGGCTTCGCCAGCCCTCGTCCACCGGCATGCCGCCGCACAGCGGATGCAGTACGAGACTGTCGGCGGCCAGCGCCACGCACTCGTCCGGCGTCACGACGCGGTAGACCCCCTCCTCGCGCAGCTCCTCGACGCTGGTCGCCCGCGAGCGTACGGCCGACTTGATGTCCTTGGACTGCCAGGAGGCGTACGTCTGCGCCTCGTGCAGGAAGTGCTCGCCGTACTCGGCCCACGTACGGTCCGGATCCTCCGCGACATGCAGCAGCGGCGTCTCGGCCGCCGGCATCATGCAGAAGCCTTCGGTCCCGGACTCCGCCCGTCGCGCGTGGTAGTACGACTCCAGCTCGGGCAGGTGCGCGCTCGGGAAGAACGGCAACCCGAGCCGCGCCGCGCGCCGGGCCGCCGCCTGCGAGGACCCGCCGACCAGCAGGAGCGGATGCGGCTGGGTGTACGGACGCGGCGTGACGCGCACGGTCCTGCCCCGGTACGGGAACGGCTCGCCGGTCCACGCCAGCAGCAGCGTTTCGAGCACCTCGTCCTGGAGCCTGCCGCGCCGCCCCCAGTCGACGCCCAACTGCTCGTACTCCTCCGGCCGGTAGCCGATGCCCGCGACCGTGACCAGGCGTCCCTTGCCGATCAGGTCGAGTACGGCGATGTCCTCGGCCAGCCGCAGCGGCTCGTACAGCGGACCGATGATCGCGGAGACGGTGACGGTGATGCGCCGGGTCGCGCCCAGGACCGAGCCGGCGAAGACGAAGGGGGAGGGCAGCCAGCCGTTGGCGGTGCCGTGGTGCTCCTCGGTCTGGACGGTGTCGAGGCCGCGGTCGTCGGCGTACGCGGCCATCTCCAGCGCGGCGCGATAGCGGGCGGCGTGCGTGTCGGGGGTCGCGTCCGGATCGACGAGATTGAAGCGGACCACTGTGAAGGCCATGACGAAACGTCCCCCTCCGCCGGGTGTCGATGTGGCGAAGGGGGACGTTAGTTGACGTTACGTCAGTTGGACAGGCTTCCGACGCGCTCGGGCTGCGGCGCCTCGGCCTCCGGCTCCGGCTGTGGCACCGGCTTCGTCCTCGGCAGCACCGCGTACAGCACCGCCGCCACGACGACCGTCGCCGCCCAGCCCAGGCCGTTGCGCCCGATCCAGGAACCGGCGAGCGGCCCGGCGAACCAGTCGACCTTGGTGAACAGCAGGCCCGCCACCAGCGCGACGCCCCACGCCGTCATGGCCTGCCAGGCGAAACCGCCCCGGTACCAGTAACCACTGGTGCGGGTGGTGTCCATGAGCGCCTCACCGTCGTACGTACGACGGCTCAGCATGTCCACCCCGAAGACGCCGATCCACGCCGAGAACGCCACGGCCAGCAGCGTCAGGAAGGAGATGAACGAACCGAAGAAGCTCGTCGCCACCACCATGAGCAGGAAGCCGAAGATCAGGCTGATGATCGCGTTCACGCTCACGGCCCAGGCGCGCGACACGTTGATGCCCAGCGTCTGCGCGGTGAAGCCGGCCGAGTACATCGACATCGAGTTGATCAGCAGCATGCCGATCAGGGCGATCAGCAGGTACGGAACGGCGATCCAGGTCGGCAGCAGCTCGCCGATGAACGACACCGGGTCGGTGGCCGACGCCAGGTCCGGCGTACTGACGGCCATGACCGCACCCATCAGGACCATGGGCAGGACGACGACGCCCGCGCCACCGATGGTCGCGGCGACCAGGCCCTTGCCCGACGCCGTACGCGGAAGGTAGCGGGTGAAGTCGGGGCCGGAGGGGACCCAGCTGATGCCGCCGGCCGCGATGGTGCCGATGCCCGCGATCATCATCGCGGTCGAGCCGGCCGGCTTGGCGAACACGGCGGACCAGTCGGTGCCGGCGATCAGGTAGACCAGCACGAGCACGCTGAAGGCGCCGAAGAGATACGTCGACCAGGTGCTGCACCGGCGCAGGGCGTTGATGCCGAGGCCCGATACGAGGAAGGTGCAGCCGACGAAGAGCAGCAGCGTCACGACGATGAGCACGGTGTTGCTCTTGATGCCGAAGAGCAGATCGAGGACCGTCAGGACGGCGTACGCACCCGTCACCGCGTTGATCGTTTCCCAGCCCCAGCGCGCGACCCAGATCAGCGAGCCGGGGAAGAGATTGCCCCGCTGACCGAACACCGCCCTGGAGAGCGCCATGCCCGGGGATCCGCCGCGCTTGCCCGCGATCGAGATCAGGCCGACGAGCCCGTACGAGACGACGGGCGCCGCGACGGCCACGGCCAGTACCTGCCAGATGTTCAGGCCGTTGAAGACGACCAGGCCGGCGCCCATGGTGAGCAGGAGCACGCTGATGTTGGCGGCGACCCAGGTGGGGAAGAGTTCACGGACGCGGCCCGAGCGCTCGCTGTCGGGGACGGGCTCAAGACCGCGGGTCTCTATCGCGCCCTCGGACTCCGGGGCGGACGTTTCAGGCATGGTGGAACTCCGTGCAGGGGTGGGGGGAACGAACAGCATCTTACGGGCACACCTGCGTGCGGTCCCCCCAAAAGGTCCAAATCCTACGCAAGGCCCTCGTGTGAGCCTCCGACAAGGCTCTGCGTCGCGGCTGTGGCTGATACTGGGTGGGTTATGGAAATCCTCATTCTTGCTGTAGTCATCGCCCTGGTCGCGATCGGCGCCATCAGCGGGCTCGTGGTCAGCAGCCGCAAGAAGAAGCAGCTGCCGCCCCAGGCGCCGCCGACCACGCCGACCATCACCGCTCCGCCCGCCGAACCGCAGGTCGGCGAGGACGCGGCGCCACCGCGCGACGAAGCGCGCCGGACCATCGAGGAGGTGGGCCTCCCCGACGCGTCGACCGCCGTCGAGGAGCCCGTCGCCGTCGAGGACCCGGTCGTCGCCGAACCCGTCGCGCCCGAGATCGAGATCCCCGAGCCCACCGCCGGCCGCCTGGTGCGGCTGCGCGCCCGGCTCGCCCGCTCGCAGAACACGCTCGGCAAGGGTCTGCTGACCCTGCTCTCCCGCGAACACCTCGACGAGGACACCTGGGAGGAGATCGAGGACACGCTGCTCACCGCGGACGTCGGCGTCGCCCCGACCCAGGAACTGGTCGAGCGGCTGCGTGAGCGCGTACGGGTGCTCGGCACGCGTACGCCGGACGAGCTGCGCGGGCTGCTCCGCGAGGAGCTGCTGAACCTGCTCGGTACGGACATGGACCGCGCGGTCAAGACCGAGAGCGCCACCGACGTCCCGGGCATCGTCATGGTCGTCGGCGTCAACGGCACCGGCAAGACCACGACCACGGGCAAGCTCGCCCGTGTGCTGGTGGCCGACGGGCGCAGCGTGGTGCTGGGCGCGGCGGACACGTTCCGCGCGGCCGCCACCGACCAGCTCCAGACCTGGGGCGACCGGGTCGGCGCGCGCACGGTGCGCGGGCCCGAGGGCGGCGACCCGGCGTCGGTCGCCTTCGACGCGGTGAAGGAAGGTATCGCCGAGGGCGCGGACGTCGTACTCATCGACACGGCGGGCCGCCTGCACACCAAGGCCGGGCTCATGGACGAGCTCGGCAAGGTCAAGCGGGTCGTGGAGAAGCACGGGCCGCTGGACGAGGTGCTGCTGGTGCTGGACGCGACGACCGGGCAGAACGGTCTGGTGCAGGCGCGGGTGTTCGCGGAGGTCGTGGACATCACCGGGATCGTGCTGACGAAGCTGGACGGCACGGCGAAGGGGGGCATCGTGATCGCGGTGCAGCGCGAGCTGGGCGTGCCGGTGAAGCTGATCGGCCTCGGCGAGGGCGCGGACGACCTGGCGCCGTTCGAGCCGGAGGCGTTCGTGGACGCCCTGATCGGCGACTAGGGCGGGCGGGGCGCCTGCGGGGCGGCTCCGCCGCGTGAGGGGCGCTGCCCCAGTCCCCCGGTCCTCAAGCGCCGGACGGGCTGGAGTGGGCCGGGGGTAGCTGGGGCGCTGCCCCAGACCCCGCTCCTCAAACGCCGGAGGGGCTGGATGGTGCCGCTGAGCGGGGATGTGTCCGTTGCGAGGCAAATCCAGCTCGCGCCGGCAAATCCAGCCCGTCCGGCGTTTGAGGACACGCCCGCAGGGCGTCTGTGTGGTCTGGGGGCTGGGGCTTGCCCCTCACGCGGCGAAGCCGCAAAGTGTCACAGCGGGAAGGGGCGGGTAGGGGAAAAGGCAACGCCCTACGTCGGAGACCGGTGCGCCACATACGCCAGCGTCCCCAGCAGCAACCTCGCCGGCGGCGGCGACTGGGCCGTGTCCAGGGAGGGCGGACGAAGCCAGCGCACCGGCCCGAGGCCGGCCAGATCGGACGGCGGCGCCGTGATGTGGTCGCCGGGACCGAGGCCGCGCAGGTCCAGGTCCGCGTCGTCCCACCCCATCCGGTAGAGAAGGCGGGGGAGCTCCGACGCGGCACCCGGCGCGACGAAGAAATGCGCCCGCCCGTCAGGAGTCGCGGCCACCGGTCCCACCGGCAGCCCCATCCGCTCCAGCCGTACGAGTGCCCGCCGCCCCGCGGCCTCGGCGACCTCGATGACATCGAACGTACGCCCGACGGGCAGCAGCACCGACGCCCCCGGGAAGCCGGACCACGTCTTCGTCACCTCGTCGAGGGTCGCACCCGCCGGTACCTCGGGCGCGAAGCCCAGCGGGTGAGCCCCCGGCGCCCGGCACGACGTATCGCCGCACGAGCACTCCCGCACCGCGGATCCCGTTGCCGAGGCTCTGGCGCCCGGCACGGCCGCCCAGCCCCACAGCCCGGTGTACTCAGCCACCGTTGTGCAGTCCGACATGCGGCCGCGGCGCCGTGAGCCGGACCGCGTCTCCCGGCCGATCGTGAAGCCCATGCCCCCTCCAACGGGTCCGGTGCACCGGTGGTTACGTCTTGGAGTCAATCTGTGACGCTGTGCTTCCGTCGAGGTGGTCCACGGCGGCGCACAGAGGCATAAGAGGTGGTGCGGACCGGACCGAGCGCCCCGGCGCACACCGCTCCGCCGACTCCCGATCGGCGTGTGTCAAGTGAATCGCGCCCGGCGTTGGAGGAGTTCATCCGTTGGGGTGGCGAATGGTGGCGTTTCTGGAATCGCCATGGCCGGAGGGGTGATCGTAGGATTACTTTGAGTACACGAACCTCGGAATGGCCGCGCATGTGGGTATGCCGGAGGCAAGCCGGTTTCCTGTTCGAGGGGGCGCATCCCGGGGACAGCAGGCCGCAAGTCACGGCATTCTGTTTGAGGTTCGGGGCAACGAGGCAAAGAGGCTTCAGCGGGATGGGGGCGTTCCAGTGAGCGGCAGTGGCGCAGGCGGTACGAACGCTGGGAAGCGCCCGAACGAGCAGCTGGGCTCGTGGTTCGTGCGCAGCGGCTGGTCCAAGGGTGAGCTCGCACGCCAGGTGAACCGCAGGGCGCGCCAGATGGGCGCCCACCACATCAGCACGGACACCTCACGGGTCCGCCGCTGGCTGGACGGCGAGCAGCCGCGCGAGCCGATTCCGCGCATCCTCTCCGAGCTCTTCTCCGAGCGCTTCGGCAGCGTCGTCGCCGTGGAGGACCTCGGGCTGCGCTCCGCGCACCAGTCACCCTCGGTGTCCGGCGTCGATCTGCCCTGGGCGGGCCCGCAGACCGTCGCGCTGCTCAGCGAGTTCTCGCGCAGCGACCTGATGCTCGCCCGGCGCGGCTTCCTCGGCACCTCGCTCGCGCTCGCCGCGGGACCTGCCCTCATCGAGCCCATGCAGCGCTGGCTCGTGCCGGCGCCCCCCGGTGAGCCCGGCCGTCCGGAATCCGCCGCGGCCGCGCGGCGGCCGTCCCGGCTCTCACGGCCGGAGCTCGACCTGCTGGAGTCCACGACCGTGATGTTCCGCCAGTGGGACGCCCAGTGCGGCGGCGGACTGCGGCGCAAGGCGGTCGTCGGACAGCTCCACGAGGTGACGGACCTGCTCCAGGAGCCCCAGCCCGAGGCCACGTCCAAGCGGCTCTTCAAATGCGCCGCGGAGCTGGCCGAGCTGGCCGGCTGGATGAGTTACGACGTCGGACTCCAGCCCACAGCCCAGAAGTACTTCGTCCTCGCCCTGCACGCCGCCAAGGAGGCGGGCGACAAGCCCTTCGGGTCGTACGTCCTGTCGAGCATGAGCCGGCAGATGATCCACCTCGGCCGCCCCGACGACGCACTGGAGCTCATCCACCTGGCGCAGTACGGCAGCCGCGACTGCGCCACCCCCAGGACCCAGGCCATGCTGTATGCGATGGAGGCCCGCGCCTACGCCAACATCGGCCAGCCCAGCAAGTGCAAACGTGCCGTGCGGATGGCCGAGGACACCTTCGCCGACGCGGGCCTGGACGGCGAGCCCGAGCCCGACTGGATCCGCTTCTTCTCCGAGGCCGAGCTCAACGGCGAGAACGCCCACTCCTACCGCGACCTGGCCTACGTCGCCGGCCGCAGTCCCACGTACGCCTCGCTCTCCGAGCCCGTCATGGAGCGCGCGGTCGAGCTCTTCGGCAAGGACGACGAGCACCAGCGGTCGTACGCACTCAACCTCATCGGCATGGCCACCGTGCACCTGCTGAAGCGAGAGCCCGAGCAGTCCGTCGTACTGGCCGAAAAGGCACTCGGTGTCGCCAGGCGCGTGCGCTCCGAGCGGGTCAACACCCGGCTCCGCAAGACCGTCGACACCGCCGCCAGGGACTTCGGCGACGTGGCCCAGGTCCTCGACCTCACCGACCAGCTCGCAGCCCAGCTGCCCGAAGCCGCGGAAGCGGTCTGAGGGCCCGGCCGGCGGCCGCCACAGACGCCGGTCGCGACAGCCACCCCGTGAAGCCGACTCGGCTCCCCCACCGCCAGGTCAACGGGTAGCCGTCGCGGCCGGTTTTGGCTGTGCGGGCGCTCCCGTACATGACGTGGGCCGAGGGTATCGGCGGCTCGCCGGCCCGGTCCCGCGGTTCATCCGTACGTAACACGCATGACCTCTTCGTCACTGCGGCGAAACATCGAGCGGCATCGTCGGAAACGGCGCTGCGCCAATCTCATGGCGCATAACCGGCTCATCCCTTTGCTGCCGACAGGCCAACAGGCTCCGCCCCCGCACGGGCCGCACCGACGACGAGGAGACGCCGATGCCTCCAGGCATCATGACGCTCGCCGCAGACAAGATCGAACTGTCTGCCGCCAATACCGGCTTCATGCTCATCTGTTCCGCCCTGGTGATGCTCATGACGCCGGGCCTGGCCTTCTTCTACGGAGGCATGGTCCGGGTCAAGTCCACCCTGAACATGCTGATGATGAGCTTCATCAGCCTCGGGATCGTCACGATCCTCTGGGTGCTGTACGGCTTCAGCCTCGCCTTCGGCACCGACGTCGGATCGGTCATCGGCTGGTCCTCGGACTACGTCGGACTGAGCAACATCGGAGTCACCGAGCTCTGGGACGGCTACACCATCCCGGTCTACGTCTTCGCCGTCTTCCAGCTGATGTTCGCCATCCTCACCCCCGCCCTGATCAGCGGCGCCCTGGCCGACCGCGTCAAGTTCACCGCCTGGGCGCTGTTCGTCACCCTCTGGGTCACCGTCGTCTACTTCCCGGTCGCGCACTGGGTGTGGGGCTCCGGCGGCTGGCTCTTCGAGATGGGCGTCATCGACTTCGCGGGCGGCACGGCCGTCCACATCAACGCGGGCGCCGCCGCGCTCGGCGTCATCCTCGTCATCGGAAAGCGCGTCGGTTTCAAGAAGGACCCGATGCGCCCGCACAGCCTCCCGCTGGTAATGCTCGGCGCCGGGCTCCTGTGGTTCGGCTGGTTCGGCTTCAACGCCGGCTCCTGGCTGGGCAACGACGACGGCGTGGGCGCCGTCATGTTCCTCAACACACAGGTCGCCACCGCCGCCGCCATGCTCGCCTGGCTCGGCTACGAGAAGATCCGGCACGGCTCGTTCACCACCCTGGGCGCCGCCTCCGGCGCCGTCGCGGGCCTCGTCGCGATCACCCCGGCTGGCGGCTCCGTCAGCCCGCTCGGCGCGATCGCCGTCGGCGCCATCGCCGGTCTGCTGTGCGCCATGGCCGTGGGCCTGAAGTACAAGCTCGGTTACGACGACTCCCTGGACGTCATCGGCGTCCACCTCGTCGGCGGTGTCGTCGGCTCGCTCCTCGTCGGCTTCTTCGCCACCGGCGGCGTCCAGTCCGACGCCAAGGGCCTCTTCTACGGCGGCGGGCTCGACCAGCTCGGCAAGCAGGCCGTCGGTGTCTTCGCGGTACTCGCCTACTCTCTGGTCGTCTCCGCGCTCCTCGCCTTCGTCATCGACAAGGCGATGGGCATGCGGGTCCCCGAGGACGACGAGGTCTTGGGCATCGACCAGGTCGAGCACGCCGAGACCGCGTACGACTTCAGCGGAGCGGGCGGCGGTTCGGCCTCCCGCACGGCCGTATCCCCGGCGACGGGCCAGACCGACAAGGCCGGCGCCGCGCAGAACAAGAAGGTGGACGCATGAAGCTCATCACCGCGGTCGTGAAGCCGCACCGGCTCGACGAGATCAAGGAGGCTCTCCAGGCCTTCGGAGTCCAGGGACTCACGGTCACCGAGGCCAGCGGCTACGGCCGCCAGCGCGGCCACACCGAGGTCTACCGGGGCGCCGAGTACACGGTCGATCTCGTACCGAAGATCCGGATCGAGGTGCTGGTCGAGGACAGTGACGCCGAACAGCTCATCGAGGTGGTGGTCAAGGCCGCCCGTACCGGCAAGATCGGCGACGGCAAGGTGTGGAGTGTGCCGGTCGAGACGGCGGTCAGGGTACGGACCGGCGAACGCGGCCCGGACGCCCTCTGACCTGAATGTGACAACGGGAGCTGCTGGGTGACGAGCGTAGAAGTGACTACCGAACCGTCCGACGACTCGGGACCCAGCGGCTACGCGGCGGCCCGGCTGCGACTCCTCCAGGAGGAGTCGCGGTCCGGGCCGCCGCGCCGTTCCGGCCTCGCCCGGCTGACCGACGACTGGCTGGACGCACTGTTCACCACGGCCGCCGCCGAAGCGGGCGTGCGCGGCGCGGCCCTCGTCGCCGTCGGCGGATACGGCAGGGGCGAGCTGTCGCCGCGCAGCGACCTCGACCTGCTGCTCCTGCACGACGGGCGGGCGGAGAAGGGCGCTCTCGCCGCTCTCGCCGACCGGGTCTGGTACCCCGTCTGGGACCTGGGCCTCGACCTGGACCATTCCGTACGCACACCCGCCGAGGCCCGCAAGACCGCCGGCGAGGACCTCAAGGTGCACCTCGGACTCCTCGACGCCCGCCACGTCGCGGGCGACCTCGGGGTTACGGCGGGTCTGCGCACCGCCGTACTCGCCGACTGGCGCAATCTCGCCCCCAAGCGGCTGCCCGAACTCCACGAGCTGTGCCAGGAGCGGGCAGCGCGGTCGGGTGAGCTCCAGTACCTCCTCGAACCCGACCTCAAGGAGGCGCGCGGTGGCCTGCGCGACGCCACCGCCCTGCGCGCCGTCGCCGCCTCCTGGCTCGCCGACGCCCCGCGCGAGGGCCTCGACGCGGCGCGGCGTCGGCTCCTCGACGTACGCGACGCACTGCACCTGACCACCGGGCGCGCCACCGACCGCCTCGCCCTCCAGGAGCAGGACCAGGTCGCCGCCGCGCTGGGGCTGCTGGACGCGGACACACTGCTGCGGGAGGTGTACGAAGCGGCGCGCACCATCTCGTACGCCAGCGACGTCACCTGGCGCGAGGTGAACCGGGTCCTGCGCGCCCGGTCCGTCCGCCCCAGGCTGCGCGCCATGCTCGGCAGCAAGACCGCGCCCGAGCGCACCCCGCTCGCGGAGGGCGTCGTCGAGCAGGACGGCGAGGTGGTGCTCGCCCGCACCGCGCGCCCCGAGCGCGACGCGGTGCTCCCGCTGCGGGCCGCCGCCGCTGCGGCCCAGTCGGGGCTGCCGGTCTCCCTGCACGCCGTACGCCGCCTGGCTGCCGTCGCGCGGCCTCTGCAGGTGCCGTGGCCGGCCGAGGCGCGCGAGGAGCTCATCACGCTGCTGGGCGCGGGCGAGGCGACGGTGGGGGTGTGGGAGGCGCTGGAGGCCGAAGGCCTCATCACGATGCTGCTGCCGGACTGGGAGCGGGTGCGGTGCCGGCCGCAGCGCAACCCCGTGCACACCTGGACCGTCGACCGGCACCTCGTCGAGACGGCCGTACGGGCCTCCGCGCTCACCCGCCGGGTCCACCGCCCCGACCTGTTGCTGATCGCGGCCCTGCTGCACGACTTCGGGAAGGGCTGGCCCGGCGACCACTCGGTGGCCGGCGAGATCATCGCCCGCGACATCGCCGCCCGGATCGGCTTCGACCACGCGGACGTCGGCGTGATCGCCAAGCTCGTACGCCACCACCTCCTCCTCGTCGAGACCGCCACCCGCCGCGACCTGGACGACCCGGCCACCGTCCGCGCGGTCGCCGACGCGGTCGGCGCCACCGGCACCCTCGAACTCCTGCACGCCCTCACCGAGGCCGACGCGCTGGCCACCGGGCCCGCCGCCTGGTCCACCTGGCGCGCCTCACTCGTCACCGACCTGGTCAAGCGCGTCGCCGCCGTGCTCGCGGGCGAGGAACCCGCGGCCCCTGAACCCGCCGCGCCCAGCGCCGAGCAGGAACGTCTCGCCATCGAGGCGTTCCGTACCGGCGGCCCCGTGCTGTCGCTGCGCGCGCAGCCGGAGGGGCACGGGGAGGAGGCGGGGGAGGAGCCCGAGCCGCTGGGCGTCGAGCTGCTGATCGCCGTACCGGACCAGCCGGGTGTCCTGCCCGCCGTGGCCGGCGTACTGGCGATGCACCGGCTGACCGTACGCACGGCGGAACTGCGGGCCGCCGAGCTGCCGGACTGGGCGGACGGCCCGGGTGCGCGGACCGGCGTACTGCTGCTCGACTGGCGGGTCGCGGCCGAGTACGGGTCGCTGCCGCAGGCCACCCGGCTGCGGGCGGATCTCGTACGGGCCCTGGACGGCTCCCTGGACATCCCCTCGCGGCTCGCGGAGCGGGAGCGCGCGTACGAGAAGAACCCGCGCAGGCGGGGCGCCCAGGCACCGCCGCCGCGCGTCACGGTCGCCCCGGCCGGATCCCGCCTCGCGACGGTGATCGAGGTCCGCGCCCAGGACGCGCCTGGCCTGCTGCACCGCATCGGCCACGCCCTGGAGGCGGCGAAGGTACGGGTGCGCAGCGCGCACATCAGCACGTTGGGAGCGAACGCGGTCGATGCGTTCTACGTCACAGGGGCGGAGGGCGCGCCGCTGCCGGACGGTGACGCGGCGGCGGTGGCCAAGGCGCTGGAACAGGCCCTGGGGTGGACAGCGGCGTAACCTCCTGCCGCCTGCGGGTCCGAGAGGGTGTCGAAGCGCTCCCCGCAGCGGCGGGGACCAGCCCTCTCCCGTACTTAGTACGGGCGAGGGCTTTCCGCTTGGCGAGGTCCGGATACCCTGGAGGGCGATTGACCTGCCCCACCCCCGACCTTGAGGACCGACGAGCGCCGTGTTCGATACTCTTTCCGACCGCTTGGCGAGCACTTTCAAAAGTCTCCGGGGCAAGGGGCGCCTCAGCGAGGCGGACATCGATGCCACCGCCCGCGAGATCCGTATCGCGCTGCTGGAAGCGGATGTCGCGCTGCCCGTTGTTCGCGAGTTCATCAAGCAGATCAAGGAGCGCGCCGCCGGGGCCGAGGTCTCGCAGGCGCTGAATCCCGCTCAGCAGGTCATCAAGATCGTCAATGAGGAGCTTGTCGGCATCCTCGGTGGCGACACCCGCCGGCTGCGGTTCGCGAAGAACCCGCCCACCGTGATCATGCTCGCGGGTCTCCAGGGTGCCGGTAAGACGACCCTCGCCGGAAAGCTGGGCCTGTGGCTCAAGGGCCAGGGCCACTCCCCGATCCTGGTCGCCTGTGACCTCCAGCGCCCGAACGCCGTCAACCAGCTGAGCGTCGTCGCCGAGCGCGCCGGCGTCGCGGTGTTCGCGCCGGAGGCCGGAAACGGCTCCGGTGACCCGGTCAAGGTCGCCAAGGACTCGATCGAGTACGCCAAGAATAAGCTGCACGACATCGTCATCGTCGACACCGCGGGCCGCCTCGGTATCGACCAGGAGATGATGCAGCAGGCCGCGGACATCCGCGACGCCGTCAGCCCCGACGAGATCCTCTTCGTCGTCGACGCGATGATCGGCCAGGACGCGGTCAACACCGCCGAGGCCTTCCGCGACGGCGTCGGCTTCGACGGCGTCGTGCTGTCCAAGCTCGACGGTGACGCCCGTGGTGGCGCCGCGCTGTCGATCGCCAAGGTGACCGGCCGCCAGATCATGTTCGCCTCCAACGGCGAGAAGCTGGACGACTTCGACGCGTTCCACCCGGACCGCATGGCGTCCCGCATCCTCGGCATGGGCGACATGCTGTCGCTGATCGAGAAGGCCGAGCAGACCTTCAGCCAGCAAGAGGCCGAAGCGATGGCGGCCAAGCTGGCGAAGGGCCCGAAGGAGTTCACGCTCGACGACTTCCTGGCTCAGATGGAGCAGGTCAGGAAGATGGGCTCGATCTCCAAGCTGCTCGGCATGATGCCGGGCATGGGGCAGATCAAGGAGCAGATCGCCAACATCGACGAGCGCGACGTGGACCGTACCGCCGCGATCATCAAGTCGATGACCCCCGCCGAGCGTCACGACCCGACGATCATCAACGGCTCGCGCCGTGCCCGCGTCGCCAAGGGCTCGGGTGTCGACGTCAGCGCCGTGAAGAACCTCGTCGAGCGGTTCTTCGAGGCGCGCAAGATGATGTCGAAGATGGCCCAGGGCGGCGGAATGCCGGGTATGCCGGGGATTCCGGGGATGGGTGGCGGCCCCGGCCGTCAGAAGAAGCAGCAGAAGCAGGCCAAGGGCAAGCGCAAGAGCGGCAACCCCCTGAAGCGCAAGCTGGAAGAGCAGGCCGCGGCCGAGCGCCGCGAGCAGGCCGCGCAGTCGGGCGGCGCGCTGGGTCTGCCGGCCGGCCAGAACGCTCCTCAGGACTTCGAACTCCCTGACGAGTTCAAGAAGTTCATGGGCTGACACCCCGGACACGTACGCGCTGTGGGCGCCCTCTCCTTCACGGAGCGGGCGCCCACAGCGCTTGTATCGCCGGCATCAAGGGGTACGCGCGATCAAGTAGCGGAACACGTTCGACATCCAGACCGTTCCGTCCCGCCGCACATGGGGGTGCAGCGCCTCGATGAGCTCCTTTTCCACCTGCGCCGGATCCGTGGCCCGTACGGCCGCGTCGAAGAGCCCGGTCGACAGCAGGCCGCGTACGGCGCTGTCCATGTCGGCGTAACCGAACGGGCATGCGACCCGCCCCGAGCCGTCCGGTTTCAGACCGGCCCGCGAGGCCACGTCCTCCAGGTCGTCCCTGAGCGCGGGACGCCAGCCGCGTCCGCCGCCGGTGGCGCGCAGTGTCTCGGTGAGCCGGGAAGCGACCCGCAGCACCGAGGAGGTCGCGCAGCGCTCGGGCGGGCCCCATCCGGCCAGTACCACCGCGCTGCCGCGCTCGGCGAGCGGTATCGCGCTTTCGAGCGCCGCGGCGAGTGTCTCGGAGTCGCCGGCCGCACAGCCGAGCGGTTCGAAGGCGGTGATGAGGTTGTACGCCGGGGCAGTGCCGTCGCACACCTCCGCCGAATCGCCTTCGTACAGGCGCGTGGGTTCGTCCGGCGTGTTCTCGGTACTGCTCAGGCGCTCGCGGGCCAGCGCGACCCGGTCGGGATCGGCCTCGACGCCTGTCACCCGCGCGCCTCGCGCCGCGGCGATCAGCAGAGCGAGTCCCGAGCCGCAGCCGAGGCCGAGCAGCCGGGTGGCGGGGCCCACCTCGAGCCGCTCGTACGCCGCTTCGTACAGCGGGACCAGCATCCGTTCCTGAATCTCGGCCCAGTCGCGGGCGCGCGCGCCCGCGTCCGCCGGCGCTGAGGCTGCGTTCGCGTGGTGCCGGTGGTGCCGGACGAGCGTTGGTGTCATCGAAAGCGCCCCAATCCGCCGAGAGGTCAGTTACGTGTCCTGATGGACGTTCCCCCGTGTGCGTGCGCTTGTACTCCCCGTAGCCAGGGAACTCCGCATCCGTCACCAAGTCCAGGGGTTGAAAGGCAATGCTTGTGTGCCCCTGCCGTGCGCCCCCGCGCCGGAGCGGATCCACGTTCCAGAGTGCCGTCGCCCGGCCGATCCCGCCACGGGAAGGGGTAGTGGCGTGAGCGGGGTGCGCCCCAGGTACTGTCGCCGTCGGTGGCCGGCGTCCATTGGTGCGAGCGGCGCATGCCCCGGCGTGCGGTCTTTGTCTACGCGCTGGGGCGTACGCGCTGGTACGACCCGGGTTGATGCGAGCTGGGCGGGTCCTCCGCAGATCAGCGCACCCGCCCTCGTCAGGACGCATCAAGGGCAACTGACTGGTACGTGCAAATTATTTGGGATGGCCCGGAATAGGAACACCGGGGCACCCCGGCTCGTTGTCACGACGTGAGCACGACACCACCTGTTCTCGCCGCAGAGCTGGCGCAGGCGTGGACCGACATTCAGCGGTACCACCCCGAGCTGCCAGACCTAGCCGCGCCCGAATCCCTGATCGGAGAGTCGTCGTCCGCCTGTGGCGCCGAGCTCTCCTTCGAACGACTGCTGCACGAGGCAGTCCACGGCATCGCCGCCGCGCGCGGCGTCCGTGACACCTCGCGCGCCGGCCGCTACCACAACCGCAGATTCCTCGCGATCGCCGAGGAGATGGGCCTCGACCACCCCGAGGAGCCGCATCCCAGCAGTGGCTTCTCGCTGGTCTCGCTCAACCCCGAGGCGAGGCGGCGCTACCGGCCGACGATCGAGCGGCTCCAGCGCGCCCTCAAGGCGCACACGGTCGCGACCACGTCGGACACCAAGCGCTCCTTCCGCGGGCCTGCCGCCCGGCACGGCTCGTCCGGCGGCGGGGTGCGGGTCAAGGCCGTCTGTGACTGCGGGCGCAACGTCCGCGTCGTGCCCTCGGTCCTGGCCCAGGCCCCGATCGTGTGCGGGGGCTGCGGAAAGCCGTTCCGTATCCCGGAAGTGGTGGCCGCAGCGAGCTGACCGCCTTTTGCTGACTCCATATACGCCCGGTGTACGCCCGTGCGGAGCCGTGCTGGTCGGGCGCCGGTCGGGCGCCGGCCGGGTGATGTCTGTGCCACAGGCGTGTGGCACAATGGCTAGCTGTACTCGACAGCCGCACAGGAACCCTCTCGCCTCCGGCTGACGCGTCCATCGGGCACCCCGAGTACCGCAACCCCACGTGGCATCTTGTTGTGCCCAACCACGTCATAGACCAGGAGACACCACTCCAGTGGCAGTCAAGATCAAGCTGAAGCGTCTGGGCAAGATCCGTTCGCCTCACTACCGCATCGTCGTCGCCGACTCCCGTACCCGCCGTGATGGCCGGGCCATCGAGGAGATCGGCCTGTACCACCCGGTGCAGAACCCCTCGCGCATCGAGGTCAACTCGGAGCGTGCCCAGTACTGGCTGTCCGTCGGCGCCCAGCCGACCGAGCCGGTCATGGCCATCCTGAAGCTCACCGGTGACTGGCAGGCGCACAAGGGCCTCCCGGCCCCCGCGCCGCTGCTGCAGCCGGAGCCCAAGGCCGACAAGCGTGCCGCGTTCGACGCGTTCGCCAAGGGCCTCGAGGGCACCGACGAGTCCAAGGGCGAGGCGATCACCCAGAAGGCGAAGAAGGCCGACAAGAAGGCTGACGAGGCTCCTGCGGCTGAGTCCGCTGAGTCGACCGAGGCCTGAGCATGCTCGAGGAGGCTCTTGAGCACCTCGTGAAGGGCATTGTCGACAACCCCGACGATGTGCAGGTCGCCTCGCGCAACCTGCGCCGCGGACGCGTGCTCGAGGTCCGGGTTCACCCCGACGACCTCGGTAAGGTGATCGGCCGCAACGGCCGCACCGCTCGCGCTCTGCGTACGGTCGTGGGTGCCATCGGCGGCCGTGGCATCCGCGTCGACCTCGTCGACGTGGACCAGGTCCGCTGAACAAGTTGGCCGTTTTACCTAGATACGCCGGCTCGGGCCGGGAAGGGCTCGCGAGCCCTTCCCGGCCCGTAGTCGTACGACAGGAGAAACATCAAGTGCAGCTCGTAGTCGCGCGGATCGGCCGCGCCCACGGGATCAAGGGCGAGGTCACGGTAGAGGTACGTACGGACGAGCCGGAGCTGCGGCTCGGGCCCGGCGCCGTACTCGCCACCGACCCGGCCTCCGTGGGGCCGCTGACGATCGAGACCGGCCGGGTGCACAGCGGACGGCTTCTGCTGCGCTTCGCCGGCGTCAAGGACCGCACGGCCGCCGAGGCCCTGCGCAACACCCTCCTCATCGCGGAGGTCGACCCCGAGGCGACCCCGGAGGACCCCGAGGAGTTCTACGACCACCAGCTGATGGACCTCGACGTCGTCCTGACCGACGGCACCGAGATCGGCCGGATCACCGAGATCACCCACCTGCCCTCGCAGGACCTGTTCATCGTGAAGCGCCCCGACGGCAGCGAGGTGATGATCCCCTTCGTCGAGGAGATCGTCACCGAGATCGACCTGGAGGAGCAGCGCGCGGTCATCACCCCGCCGCCCGGCCTGATCGACGAGAGCCAGGCAGAGGTCGTGTCGTCGCGGGACGACGGCCAGAAGGACGACCAGGCATGAGGCTCGACGTCGTCACGATCTTCCCCGAGTACCTGGAGCCGCTGAGCGTCTCCCTCGTGGGCAAGGCTCGCGCGCGCGGGCAGCTCGGCGTACACGTGCACGACCTCAGGGACTGGACGTACGACCGCCACAACACGGTCGACGACACCCCCTACGGCGGCGGCCCCGGCATGGTCATGAAGACCGAGCCCTGGGGAGCCGCCCTCGACGACGTCCTGGCGGACGGCTACGAGAGCGGGGCGCACGGCCCGGTGCTGGTCGTGCCCACGCCCAGCGGCCGCCCCTTCACCCAGGAACTCGCCGTAGAGCTCTCCGAGCGGCCCTGGCTGGTCTTCACGCCCGCGCGTTACGAGGGCATCGACCGCCGCGTCATCGACGAGTACGCCACCCGCATGCCGGTGTACGAGGTGTCCATCGGGGACTACGTCCTGGCGGGCGGCGAGGCCGCCGTACTCGTGATCACCGAGGCCGTCGCCCGGCTGCTGCCCGGCGTCCTCGGCAACGCCGAATCGCACCGCGACGACTCCTTCGCCCCCGGCGCGATGGCCAACCTCCTCGAAGGCCCCGTCTACACCAAGCCGCCCGAGTGGCGCGAGCGCGGTATCCCGGACGTGCTGCTCAGCGGCCACCACGGGAAGATCGCCCGGTGGCGCCGGGACGAGGCGCTGCGGCGTACGACCGCCAACAGGCCGGACCTCATCGAGCGCTGCGACCCCGCCGTCTTCGACAAGAAGGACCGCGAGATGCTGAGCATCCTCGGCTGGCGGCCCGGCCCCGACGGCCGATTTGGGCGTAACCCCGAGGCCGTGGAAGAATAGGCCGCTGCTGTACGTCCGGCGTGCGCCCCTGCCACAGGGGGAACGACGCCCGCCCGACGCGGACAGCGCCCCGAAACTCTCTTATCGAATTCCGTCGATGACCTGTGGCATCGGCGAGGAAGCAGACTCACATGTCCGGCCTTCTCGACTCCGTCGACTCCGCATCGCTGCGTACCGACCTCCCCGCGTTCCGCCCGGGTGACACCGTGAACGTCCACGTTCGCGTCATCGAGGGCAACCGCTCGCGTGTGCAGCAGTTCAAGGGTGTAGTCATCCGCCGCCAGGGTGCGGGCGTCCGCGAGACCTTCACGGTCCGCAAGGTCTCCTTCGCCGTCGGCGTCGAGCGCACCTTCCCGGTGCACAGCCCGATCTTCGAGAAGATCGAGCTCATCTCCCGCGGTGACGTCCGCCGCGCGAAGCTGTACTTCCTCCGTGAGCTGCGCGGCAAGGCCGCGAAGATCAAGGAGAAGCGCGACCGCTAAGTCGCGCGTTCGGCGCCCGGGACCGGCCGGATAGGCTCACGTCCCGATGGACACCGAAGCACACGTCACGGAGCGCGACCGCTCTTCCAGCCCCGAAGGAGGGGCGGAAGAGGGGTCGCGCTCCGCGCGTTTTCTCGACGCCCCGTGGCGCGGGCCGGCTCTGCTCGGCGCCGCGTGCGTGGCTTTTCTGCTGCTCTTCAGCACCTTCGTCATGCAGCCCTTCCTCATCCCCAGTGGCTCGATGCAGCCCACCCTGGAGATCGGCGACCGGGTGCTCGTCAACAAGTTGGCGTACCGTTTCGGTTCCGTACCGCAGCGCGGTGATGTGGTCGTCTTCGACGGCACGGGGTCCTTCGTACGCGAGGCGCCCGCCGGGAATCCGGTCACCGGGCCGGTGCGGTGGGCGGCCGCGGCCGTGGGACTGGCCGAGCCCGCCGAGACCGACTACATCAAGCGCGTGGTGGGCGTGGGGGGCGACCGGGTCGTGTGCTGCGACAAGCGGGGGAGGGCCGAGGTGAACGGCCGGCCGGTGGACGAGGAGTACCTGTATCCGGGCGACGCGCCGTCGCGGGTCCCGTTCGACATCGTCGTACCGCAGGGGACGCTGTGGGTCATGGGTGACCACAGGTCGCGCTCCCGCGACTCCCGGGACCATCTGGGTGAGCCGGGCGGAGGCATGGTGCCCGTCGAGAAGGTCGTGGGGCGGGCGGACTGGATCGGCTGGCCGGCGGGCCGCTGGGGCTCGCTGCAGCGGCCGGACGCCTCTACGGACGTACGCGCGCCTGGACCGGTCGGGTCCCATGGGTAACCGGGGGCGGGCACGGGCGAGCCACCGTGCGGACACCCGGCTGCCCACGGGTACGCGGCCGACGAGCGGGCCCGCGCTGCCGGGGCGGGCGGACCGGCGCAAGCTGGCGCGGCGGGTCAAGCGGCGGCGGCGGAGGTCGGCCGTCAAAGAGATACCGATCCTGATCACAGTGGCGCTGCTGATCGCGCTCGTACTCAAGACCTTCCTGGTGCAGGCATTCGTGATCCCGTCGGGCTCGATGGAGCAGACGATCCGGATCGGGGACCGGGTGCTGGTCGACAAGTTGACACCGTGGTTCGGATCCAAGCCGGAGCGCGGTGATGTCGTGGTCTTCAAGGACCCCGGCGGCTGGCTGAAGGAAGAGAAGACCGACATCAAGGACGACCCGGTCGTCGTCAAGCAGATCAAGGACGGCCTGACCTTCATCGGGCTGCTGCCGTCCGAGGACGAACAGGACCTGATCAAGCGGGTGGTGGCGGTCGGCGGGGACACCGTCAAGTGCTGCGACAAGGACCGGCGGGTCACCGTCAACGGCGTACCGCTCGCGGAGCCGTACCTGAATCCGGGCGATCGTCCCTCCGACCTGCCGTTCGATGTGAAGGTGCCCCCCGGGCGGCTGTTCGTGATGGGGGACCACCGGTCGAACTCCGCCGATTCCCGTTTCCACCTGGACGAGCAGTTCGAGGGCACGGTCGGGGAGGAGGAGGTCGTCGGGCGGGCCGTCGTCATCGCGTGGCCGTTCAGCCACTGGCGGAAGCTGGAGGAGCCCGAGACGTACGCGAGCGTTCCTGATCCGCGCGGCGGGGCGACGTCGGCCACCGGCCCGTCGAATAGGGTGTCGTCCCAGGATCCGAACGCGATGATCCTGCTCCCGACCCCTGCGGAACTCCCGCTCGTTATGGGAGTGGTGGGCCTGCGTCAGGTTTGGCGTGGGCGGTGGAACGGAGTAAGGAGTGGATGTGGGGGATTTGGCGGTCGGCGCACGATCCGAACGCGACGAGCCCGAGGAACGACCGGAGTCACCCGCAGCCGTGAGCGATGACGTACGGGGCGAAGACCCGAGCAACAGCGACAGCAGCAGCGACAGCAGTGGTGACAGCAGTGGTGAGGGCGCGGGGCCGAAGAAGCCGCGCTCGTTCTGGAAGGAGCTGCCGCTGCTGATCGGCATCGCGCTCCTGCTGGCGCTGCTGATCAAGACCTTCCTGGTGCAGGCGTTCTCGATTCCTTCGGACTCGATGCAGAACACCTTGCAGCAGGGCGACCGGGTTCTGGTCGACAAGCTGACACCGTGGTTCGGCTCGGAGCCGGAGCGCGGCGAGGTCGTGGTGTTCCACGACCCGGGCGGCTGGCTGGAGAACACCGCGGCGCCGGACCCGAACGTCGTACAGAAGTTCCTCAGCTTCATCGGCCTGATGCCGTCCGCGGAGGAGAAGGACCTGATCAAGCGGGTCATCGCGGTCGGCGGGGACACGGTCGAGTGCAAGAAGAACGGGCCGGTCAAGGTCAACGGGAAGGCGCTCGACGAGAAGTCGTACGTCTTCCCCGGTGACACCCCGTGCAACGACGAGCCCTTCGGGCCGCTCAAGGTGCCGGACGGCCGGATCTGGGTGATGGGCGACCACCGCCAGAACTCGCTGGACTCGCGTTACCACCAGGAGCTGCCGGGTCACGGCACGGTCGCGAACGACGAGGTTGTCGGGCGCGCCATCGTGGTGGCGTGGCCGGTCAACCGCTGGTCCACGCTGCCGGTTCCGGGCACGTTCGACCAGCAGGGGCTGGGGGCCGCTGGTGTCGCCATGGCGGCGGCGCCCGGGGCGCTGGGGCTCGCGGGAGCGGTGCCGCTGGTGCTGTGGCGCAGGCGGAAGCTGACCGGCGGGCGTACCGCCGGGTAGGGTGCCGCTCGGATCAGCGATTTTCGATCTCCGAGGTGGGGAGCGCTGCGATGGGCGGAACAGGACGTACAGAAGGCGGCCGCGGCCGGCTCGGCAACGCGTTGTCCGGGCTGGCCGTGGCCGTCGGCTGTGTGCTCTTCCTCGGCGGTTTCGCCTGGGGAGCGGTGCAGTACAAGCCCTACACGGTGCCGACCGATTCGATGACGCCCTCCATCAAGGCGGGGGACCGGGTGCTCGCGCAGCGAATAGACGGCGGCGAGGTGCGGCGCGGAGACGTGGTGATCTTCACCGACTCCGTGTGGGGCGATCTGCCGATGGTCAAGCGCGTGGTCGGGATCGGCGGCGACAAGGTCGCCTGCTGCGGCAAGGACGGCCGGCTGACGCTGAACGGCAAGCCCCTCGACGAGCCGTACCTGGCGGGCGGGGAGCCTGCGTCGACCACTCCCTTCACCTCCGAGGTACCCGAGGGCCATCTCTTCCTGCTGGGTGACGAGCGGCGTACGTCGGTGGACTCCCGGGGGCACATCGAGGACGCCGCGAAGGGAACGGTCCCGGTGGGCAAGGTGGACGCGCGCGTCGATGCCGTTGCCTGGCCGTGGGGCGGGATTCTCGGCAGGCCGGACTCTTTTGAGGCGCTGCCCGGCGGGGTTTCGGAGCCCGGACCGGTCGCTCTGGTGCTGGCGGCTGTGGCCGCCGGTGTGGTGCTGATCTTCGGTGGGGCGGCGTACGGACCTGTCGCGAAGCGGGTCGGGCGGCGGAAGGCGGGTACCGGTGGACGGTGAGGCGACTGTGGAATCGACTGTGGACTCGCAAGCAGCGGCGCTAGAGCCGGTACGGCTTCGGAAGGTCGCGCGGGTGATCCTGCTCGACCCGGACGACCGCGTCCTGCTGATGCACGGGTACGAGCCGGAGGACCCGGCGGTCACCTGGTGGTTCACGCCGGGCGGCGGGCTGGAGGGCGACGAGACGCGCGCCGAGGCCGCGCTGCGCGAGCTGGCGGAGGAGACGGGGATCACAGAGGTCGAGCTCGGGCCGGTGATCTGGCAGCGGCACTGCTCGTTCCTGTTCGACGGGCGGCGCTGGGACCAGGACGAATGGTTCTACCTGGCTCGTACGGCGCAGACCGAGACGGTGCTGGACGGGCTGACCGGACTGGAGCTGCGGAGCGTCGCGGGGTTGAGGTGGTGGACCTCCGCCGAACTGTCCGCGACGCGTGAGACGGTGTACCCCATCAAGCTCGCCGGGCTGCTGCGTACGCTGCTCGACGAGGGTCCTCCTGGTACGCCGATGGTCTTGGCCCCGGAAGTCGCATAGGGGCGCACGGGGCTGGCGCACAATAGGGGGACGCAAGGCTGAAGGGGAACATGCCATGAGCGCCGAGGACCTCGAGAAGTACGAGACCGAGATGGAGCTGAAGCTCTACCGGGAGTACCGCGATGTCGTCGGTCTGTTCAAATACGTGATCGAGACCGAGCGGCGTTTCTACCTCACGAATGACTACGAGATGCAGGTGCACTCGGTCCAGGGTGAGGTCTTCTTCGAAGTTTCCATGGCGGACGCCTGGGTCTGGGACATGTACAGGCCGGCCAGGTTCGTCAAGCAGGTGCGCGTCCTCACGTTCAAGGACGTGAACATCGAGGAGCTCAACAAGAGCGATCTCGAGCTTCCGAGTGGCTGACTTTTCCACAACTGACGGGTTGTCCACCAAGATCCACTAGTTGGCGGTGATCGCGGCACATTCGGTTCCGGAGGTGGAACCGGATGAACGCGAAGAATGCCACAGGAGCACTCGGCCGGTACGGCGAGGATCTCGCGGTGCGCAGGCTGGTCGAGGCCGGAATGACCGTCCTGGAGCGCAACTGGCGCTGCCGCGCGGGAGAGATCGACATCGTCGCCCGGGACGGCGACGCACTGGTCATCTGCGAGGTCAAGACCCGCAGGGCCGGACCGTTCGAGCACCCGATGCAGGCCGTCAGGACCACGAAGGCAGAGCGGCTGCGCCGCCTCGCCGAGCGCTGGACGCACGAGCACGGAGGACCGCCGCCGGGCGGGGTGCGTATCGACCTTGTCGGGGTGGTGCTGCCCCGGCGCGGGGCGCCCGTCGTCGAGCATGTGCGGGGGGTGGCGTGATGGGGTTCGCGCGCACGTGCTCGGTGGCCCTGGTCGGGGTCGAGGGTGTGGTGGTGGAGGTCCAGGCGGACCTGGAGCCGGGAGTGGCCGCCTTCACGCTGGTGGGGCTGCCGGACAAGAGCCTGGTCGAGAGCCGGGACCGGGTGCGGGCGGCGGTGGTCAACTCCGGCGCGGACTGGCCGCAGAAGAAGCTCACGGTGGGGCTCAGTCCGGCCTTCGTACCCAAGAGTGGCAGTGGGTTTGATCTAGCGAACGCCTGCGAAAGACGTACCTAAAGTGCCAGGCTGAGGGCATGGCCGCCACCGATGCCCACTCAGCGCCGCCCCTCGCCGTTATCTACTGCCGAATCAGCAGCGACCGCGAAGGCGCCGGCCTCGGCGTCGCTCGCCAGCGCGAGGACTGTGAAGCGCTCGCCGCGCAGCTCGGCATCGAGGTCTATGACGTCTACGACGACAACGACCTCAGTGCCTACAGCGGCAAGCCCAGGCCTGGATACCAACGAATGCTCGACGACCTACGAGAGGGGCGCGCAGGCACCGTCTTGGCCTGGCACACCGACCGGCTACACCGGTCACCGGCGGAGCTGGAGGAGTACATCGACGTGTGCGAACCGCGGCGAGTCGAGACGCGCACCGTCGTGGCCGGGCACCTCGACCTGACCACCGCGACCGGGCGCATGATCGCCCGACAGCTCGGCGTCCAGGCCCGGTACGAGGTCGAGCGGATGGTGGAGCGCCAGCGCCGCAAGCGCGACGAGATGGCGCAGAAGGGTCAGCACTTCGGCGGCCGCCGCCCGTTCGGGTGGGAGGCCGACGGGATGACCCCCATCGACTTCGAGTCCGAGCACATCCGGGAAGCGGCGAAAGCCGTTCTGGCCGGAGCTTCCCTCCGTTCCATCGCCGCGGGCTGGAAGGCCCGCGAGATCAAGACCAGCACGGGCGGAGAGTGGACGGGCAGCGAGCTTGGCCGGATGCTCCAGCGCCCCCGGAACGCAGCGATCTTCGTGCACCGCGGTAACGAGGTCGGAGCTGCACAGTGGCCGGCCGCGCTCGATGAGGCCACGTGGCGCAGCGTGGTCGCGGTGCTTACAGAGCCATCTCGCCGTACGACACCCGGTGGCGGGCGCAAGCACCTGGGTTCCGGCCTATACATCTGCGGCGTCTGCGGGAACACCGTGCTGGGGGCTACGTCGAACGGTCGGAACCCGGGGTCCGAGACACGGTATTGGCCGGCGTACCGCTGCTCGACTCGCAAGCACTTCAGCAGGCGCCGTGATCTGGTGGACGATGCGGTGCAGCTCGCGCTGCTGGATCGGCTGTCGCGCCCGGACGCTGGTGACCTGCTGGCGGCGCGTGAGGATCCGGTGGATGTGCGTGGTGCTCAGGAGGAGATGCGGGCTGCTCGCGCGACGTTGGACGAGCTGGCCTCTGCGCTCGGTAGCGGGGCTCTGGACCTGCGGTCCTGGCAGGTCGCCTCGGAGGGGGCCAGGACGCGCCTGGCGGGCGCTGAGGTGGTTCTGTCGCGGGCGGTGAAGGCGAACCCGGTCGCAGGTCTCGTTGGCGCTGAGGACATCGAAGCCGCGTGGAACGACCTGGCGCGTGGGCCGGATCTGTCGCGGCAGCGGGCGGTGATCTCGTACCTGATGAGGGTGACTCTGCTACCTGCGAGGAGGGGGCGGTTGCCGGGCGGCGGGTACTGGGACCCGGACGCCCTGCGCATCGAGTGGAAATGACTGCGCCCCCGGCCGTGAAGCCAGGGGCGCAGCAGCCACTCTCCGCGTGCCTGGGGGGCGGTGCGGGGAGCGCTGTTCGTGGTGGGGTGTGGTCCGGGTGGAGTACCCATCCCCCCTTTGATCAAACACTGTAGGTTTTGCCCTACATACATTTGATCATGGACCCTTGAGCGTGGACAGGTGCCGCGCTCCGTCCCTCCGCCCGACTGGGTCATCGCCCGTCGCCGCGCCATCGGGGACCGAATCCGAGCGGCGCGACTTCACGCCAACCTGACGCAGCAATCTGTCGCTGAGCGGATCGGCATGGATCGGGCGGCTTACAACCGGGTGGAGCAGGGCCACAGTGCCGCGCTGATCGACACCCTGATTCGCATCGCCGACGCGATCGGCGTACCGCTCGCCGACCTCGTCAGGCAGTGAAGAGCCCCGGCCGGCCGCCTCGGGGGGGAAGCGTCCGACCGGGGCAGTGGGTCAGCCCTTCGGCGTGGGGACGACGAATCCCCTCACCGGCTTGGGCTGCGGGTCACGCGAGTCGGGCTGCTGCGCGCGCTTCCACGCCGCGACCAGTTCCGCGTACCGGGGGTCGATCCACTCGGACATGAGCCACCTCCTGCGCTCAGGCTAGGGCCATTCAGGTTTGGGCATGGGGCGGATCGTGCACGAGGGGGCGTGCTGGCACTTCGCCGCGACGGAGACGAGCAGGTCGTCGGTCGGCGGGCGCCACAGCTCCTCGTCGACCGCGAACCCTGCCTGCTCGATCATCTGGCGGGTGCGGTCGAGGATCGGCGGGTCGTAGTGCGTCGGGTCCCATCCGGGGTAGTGGTGGACCATCCCGCCGAACTGGGCGCACAGCTTGGCGTAGGCCGCGGAGTGCAGGAGCAGCGCGTGCCATCCCTCGTCGATGATCCGGGACGGGGCCATCCCTACGCCGGGGTTCTGAGCGCAGGCGACGACGAACTTCACAGCCTCGTCGGCGATGCGGCCGGCCATGTCCTCGGCCATGTCCGGGTTGTCGTCGAGAATGGTGCGGCAGACGCTCTTGTGCGTCTCCTCCGGGAGGAGCGCGCGGGCGTTGAGCATGGTGGTATTCATGGATGTGCCTCCGTTGCTTGTGGTGGAGGTGCATGAACCCGTCTCGGCCGCTGTCCTGCCAGGGAATGAGCGTCCGGGGCGGGGGCTTAGTGGGAGTGCTGGCTGAGCGCGCGTTGCGCCGGTGCGGTCGGCCGCGTCGCGCGCGGCGCGAGGGGCTCGGGCGTGAAGTCCTCAGGAGTGATCGGCGGCCCGTGCCAGAGCAGGGTGACGCCGTGCTCGTCGCAGCGAGCGCCCGTGTCGTCCTCGTCGGGGAACTGGTGGTCGCCCATCACACAGCGCGTCATCGCCGTGCCTCCCGCGCTGCTCGCCGCAGACGGGCGCCGTCCTCGCACCCGGTCTCCAGGCAGGTCGGGCAGTCCGCGCAGTGCGCGAGGAGCTCCTCGTACTCGACCTGGCCGACATGGGTAGCGCAGGCGCGTGGGTACCACTCAGTGACGTAGTCGAGCCGCTTCACCGGGCGCGGCCCGAGGTCCACGGCTGTGGCAGGCGTGAGTGTGATGCCGCACCACACGCAGTCCATGCCGCGTTGCTGGTGCTGAGACAGGGTCTCGATGCGGGGTAAGCCCCTCACGACGGCGTTCACGGTCCGCTCCCTCGGCTGCGATGGGAGCGGCACCGGCCTATCTCTGGCGGAGTGGGGCCGGTGCCGCCTCATGCCCATCACGCTACGAAAGTGCGCGATCACAGCCCAGTGACGTAGTGCACCAGTCGGCCCGTCAATTCTCCTCCCACTAGGACGAGTTGTCCTACCCCCCTACAGGGTTGGGTCGACGCCAAGACGCGACGCGAGACCACGCAGAGGCGCGTTCCTGCGGCGCTCCGCCTCCAGCATCTCCCGCACCGTCGCCGCGGCCAGGGTCTGGAAACGGATCCACTCCGGCTGCTGCTCCTCCACCTCCAGCAGGTCGGCCAGCGCCCCGTCAAAGTCGCCGGTCTGGTAGCGGGCCTGCGCGACGTCGACGCGGTGAGACGCGGCGTGCACGGGGCGGGTGATCGCGTCCAGGTCCACGTGCTTGGCCAGCCTCAAGGCCTCCGCCGGTTTGCTCTCCTGCCCGGCCAGAGCGATGTTCACCTGCTGGGTCCGTACGTCCGTAACGGAGAACGCACTGCCGTATATCCGCTGCGGGCCGCTGCGCACTGCTGCGGACTCAGCGAAGGTCAGGAGCTGTTGGGCGTCGTCGCGCTGGTCCCGCCGCGCTGCCGGTGTCGCAGCAGCAATCAAGAGATTGCCGTAGACCGCCCACTGGGATGGCGACGACTTGCGGAAGCTGGGCTCCAGCGCGTCCGCCTTCTTCTCCGCGACGGCCTGCGCCTGCTCCCACCGGCCCTGCCGCAGCAGCACCCACGACAGCGTGGAGACACCCATGCCCTCCATCAGCGGATCGCTCGCCCGCTGCGCCGCGGCCAGCTGCTTCGCGACAGCGGCGAACGCCCAGTCCGGGTGGCCGGCCTGTGTCGCAAGCGACGCTGCGAGCTGGTAGGCGAGTGCCAGTTGCTGCCACACGCCTTCCTGGGGGTGCTCGCGGGTGACGGCCTGGCCGTCGCGGAGAAGGAGCGGCAGCACGCCGGACAGCTCGGAGTAGTCGCCCCGCCAGTACATGCTCGTGGCCGCTTTCACGTCCGCCGTCCATGCTTCCGGGGCCGGCGGGTCCTCCATGTCGTCGTCGGCGAGGACGCCGGGGAGGGTGCCGATGTCCTGGATCGCGTCGCGCAGGGCGAGGAGGCCGCCGTCGTCCTGGAGTTCTTGGGTCACGGTGGGCTGTCCTACCAGGCGCTCAAGTTGCACGTCGAGGGCGCGCGCGAGGCAGCGCAGGGTGTTGATGCGTGCGGACTGCCGGATGCCCTGCTCCAGTTTGCGGACGGTGTCGACTGAGACGCCGGCGCGCTGGGCGAGCTGCTCTTGGGTGACGTCGCGGAACTCCCGCAGGCTGCGGATGCGGTCGCCGATGGTCGTGTTCATGTGTACCCCCGCCAGAGGACTGGGTGTCTACGCTACGCCCGGCGGGAGGTGGGCGGCAGGGGTCTACTGCGTTCCAACGTCCGCGTCCTCGAACGCACGAAAGCGCCCCCTGCCCTCCCCGAAGGGAGAACAGGGGGCGTGGTCGTTCATGGGTACTGGCGGCGGTCAGCAGGTAGCCCCAGCACAGGGTTCTGTGAGGGCGGCGGGTCGGGTTCGTCCGGTGGCGGTGGGGCTCCGTCGCGGCGGCAGACCCGCGCGTCGGGGTCATCAGGCGGGGTCTGCCAGGAAAACCCCTCCTCGCACGACTGACCGGGCGGGCCAGCCGGGCCGGCCGGGCCGCGGTCTCCTTGCTCGCCCTGCTCTCCCCTCTCGCCACGCTCACCTTGTGGGCCCTCGGGGCCTTGCGGTCCCTGAGGGCCGACCGGTCCAGCGGGGCCGGTCTCCCCGGTGTCGCCCGGTCCGCCTGGCGTACCGTCCGCGCCGGGCGCTCCGTCGTCGCCCTCCGTACCGTCCGCCCCGTCACGTCCAGGCTTCCCCGATGCGCCGGACTCGCCCCTCGGACCAGGTATCGGAACCGGTACTTCAACGCGGTCTGGCAGATCCTCGACGGCGGTCGCCGGATCCGGTACCGCCGGCACGCCGCCCTTTGCCTGGATCTGCGCGCGCAGTATCCGCACGTCCGCGGCGAGGGTGCTGACGGCGTCTCCTCTGCGGTCTGCCTCCGCGGCCACCCGCTCCGTACGCCGAGCTTCCGCGTCGACACGGCGTGACTCCGAGTCGATGCGCAGCCAGACCAGGACGATCGCCCCGGACAACACGGCGAGGATCGCGGCGACGGCGAACGAACGCCAGCGTCGGGCCAGGACGCCCTCGGTGCGGTGCCGGGTGCGGGTCACAGCGAGGGCCCTCCTAGGTCGGTGATCTGTCGGTCACGAGCGGCGATCTCTTCACGGAGCGTGGCTATCTGGGCCACGAGTGCCGCCTTGTCGGCACGCTCACCAGCCAGCTCGGCATACGCGGCGGTCAACTTCGCGCGCAGGTCGGCGCGTTCTTCCTGCAGTTCGTTGACCAGCCCGCCGTATCCGGTGAGGACGACGCCTTGGTGGGTGGCCCTCGCGTTGTTCCGCTGCCCGATCCATGCGGCCGCGGCCGCTGCGAGCCCGACGAGGATGGTGCCAACCGCGCCGATGGTCGCAGCGTCCACGCGTGTGCCTCCGGTTGTGCGGTTCGATCAAGCGCTACGCGATGGTGGTCGGCCCACGGTGCGTATGCCGGGCAGCCCACCCAGCGACGAACGTGATCGCCGTCGGGATGAGCGCCAGCACGAACGGCTCCAGTCCGTCAGGCAGGCCGGCCACGAGGCCGCTGTTGTCCTGGATCGCGGTGAGCACAGCCAACAGGCCGGTGCTACCGAGGTATGCGGCGAGCGTCGCCGCGGTGACCTTCTTCTCTACGCGTGCAGCCATGATTCCTACTTCCAGTACAGGCCGCGGGCGCGGCTGCTTGTGATGGGGACGGGGGTCTCGTCGGCGGGGTCGTCCGGGTAGTAGACGGCCTCGAAGCGCACGCGTTCCCCGGTGTCGATGCTTCCGGCGTGGGGGAAGTCGAGGAAGCTGCCGCCGGTGGTGGTGATGCGTTCAGTGATGGGGCTCTTCCAGCGGGAGCCGTCCGGCCGCGAGTGGTAGAAGCGGCCCTGCACCGTGCCGCCGCGGGTCGCGGTGAGGTTGAGCCACGCGGTGACGGTGTACGCGGTCGCGCCGGCCAGGAGGTCGACGTTGCCGATGGGGACGGTCGTCCACTTGCCGGGGGTGAGCTGCCGTTCGCGGTCGTCGCTGCGGCTGAGGTTGTGCGGCACGTCGGTCTCCTCGGGGGTGGTGGTCTGGCCGTTGGCGCGGGCGACGATCCCGGGGAAGACGACCTCGCGGAACTGCTTGATGCGGGCCACGCCGGGGCAGGCGGTGCCGGACGTGGACCACTGGGGGAACATCGAGTGGTAGCCGAATCCGGGGTCGTCGTGGGTGCGGCAGATCCGCAGCGGGATGTCGTGCTCCTCGTGCGCCCACACGCCGAGGTCGATGAGCTCTTCCACCTGCGAGTCGTTCCACGGGTCCGTGGCCGTTGAGTTGGAGGCGGTCTCTACGGAGATCGCCCCGGTGCCGTCCGGCCGCCGGTTGGCCCCGGCGTTGGCGTCGGCTCGGGTTTCGGTGCCGATGTACTGGGCGATGTCCCGGAGTCCGTAGCCGATGCCGAAGTGGGATTCCAGGGTGGTGCTGTCTCGCCAGAACTCGTATGTTCTGCGGGCGGTCCAGTTGGCGACGATGCTGTGCAGGATGAGCTGCGTCGGCCGGATGGCTTCCTGCCGGTCACTCTCCGGCTGGAGCTCCATCTTCGTGGCGCCCGGGTACCAGGCCATGATTCTCCTTGGGCACGAGAGAAGCCCCGGCCGGACGGCGCGGGGCTCGGAGGTGGGTGGGGTCAGGCTGCGGTCTGGTATTCGCCGTAGGCCTGGAGCACGTCCCCGGCGGCACCGGCCCAGGGGCTTGCGTCGGCCCAGGCGTTCCAGTCGCCGATGGTGCCCGGGTTGGCGAGCCAGACGGTGTTGGTGTGGGTCGCCCCGCTCGGCAGAGGGGCAGCGCCCATGACGAAGTTCGGCGACGGGGCGCGGCTGTACGTGAAGTTGAGGACGCCCGGTCCGCCGGTGACACTGGCCCCGGTGAAGGGCAGCGACAGGCGGAGGTTGCCTGAGCCGAAGGTGGACGTGGACCCGATCGTGAGGATCATCGAGACCTTGCAGGTGCGGCCGATCTTCATGTACCGACCGACGAGGGTGCCGTTGCCCAGGGACGGGTTGGTGGTGGCACCAGTCCACGTAGGCGTGAAGGATGTCCAGGCGGCGAACATCGAGTTGAACTGGTCGCGGATCTCCTGGTTCATGATGGCCGCGCTGACGGTCTCGCCGACCACCCAGGTCCTTGGGGTGAACGTCACGGCAGCGGCTCCTCTACCGGGGGCTCGGGCTCAGCGGGCGGCTCGGGCTGCACGGGGTTGAGCGGGTCGTCGGCGTGCCACCAGTGCCGCAGGTGCGGGGCGAGCGGCATCAGCGACGCCTCGACCGAGGCCACGTCCTCGGGGAAGATCAGTGCGCACCAGCCCCAGCCGCATTCAGTGCACGCGTACCGGGTGTCGGTGGGGCTGGTGACCTGCGCCGACCCGCAGATGCAGTCGGCGACCCACCTGTTCCCGTTGATCCGCGCGTAGTACGCCTGGTCGACGGTCCCCTCGGGCGGGACGACGCGCCGCTGCATGCGGTACTCGATCCACCGGAAGACTCTCTCGGCTGCGGGCAGATGGTCCCAGGCGTCGCGGGGCTGGGTGGGCGGCGGGAGGTAGAACGTTTCGGCGCGGACGACAGCGATGGGCATGTGTCCCCCTTCAGTAGGCGAGGCGGGTGGTGGAGTCGAGGACGGAGTAGACGCTGTCGTCCAACACCCAGACGGAGTCGGTCGCGCTGCGCGAGGTGCGGAATTGGATCCGGTGATAGCGGTCGCCGATGGTCTCGCTGTAGCCCTCGACCGTGACCCGCAGCGTCGAGGCCGGCGCCTGCGCGGGTAGCCCCGTCACGCTGAAGTAACTGGAGATCTCCGCGTCGAGGATGTCGAGATAGGTCGCCATCGAGTACGCCTCGACCGGGACCTCGCGCAGCTCAGGCTGCGGGTCGGCGTAGCGGGAGACCAGCCAGTGCGCCGCATCCAGCACGGAATTGTCGCTGGTCTTGAGCAGGTCGAGGGACTCCTCGTAGGCGCCGAACGCGAGCACGCTTTCAGAGGCGGTGACGCGCTGCGTTGCTCCGCCGGGCCTGGACGCGTCAACAATGTTGACGAGCTTCTGGTCGTCGTCGGCCACCTCGACCTCGTTGGTGTCGAGGTCCGCGTAGTCGATCGTGAAGACTTCGGACAGGGGGTCAGGGTTGTAGCGCAGGTCGCGGCTTTGGTAGGCGAGCCCGTACCAGTCCCGCTCGGCGAACAGTCGCGCGGCCTCAGTGGTCTCCACCTCCCGCATCCTGGCCAGCGCCCCAGTGCCGGCAGGCCCTTGCCCGGCGACCGCGTCATGGGTGCTGCCCCAGACTGTGACCGACGACAGTCCGGCGTACCGGGCCAGCCGCTCGATCCGCGAGTCGGCCGTCTCGCCGTTGAACGCGGTGGTGCCTGCGGTGTAGTGCTCGGCCAGCGTCGTTCCGAGCGGTGTGCTCGGCGTGGTGTGCAGCGCGACGTGACCGATCGTCCCGTTCCATAGGCGGGCGTTCTTGAAACCGCCGACTGTCAGAACCCGCCCGTCGTACATGGGCGGCAGCACACTTCCCACGACCTTGGTGACCCCGTCGACGTAGACCTGGGCTGCCACTTCGTCGTAGACGATGTGGTGGAGTACACCGTCGGCGAGGTTCCCAGTGGTTACGGGGATGTGCGTGCTGACGTCGTCGCCGTACTCAATCTGCAGGGACCCGTCCGCTGACAGGGCGAAGACCAGCCGGAACGATTGGTCTTCGGACGCCACGGCGAAGATGACCCGGCCGGTGGTCGACGTGGAGAACCAGGCCTCCATGGCGTTCCATTGGCTGGTGCTCTGCGCCTCGTAGTCGGGACCGAGATTGGCGCTCAGGTATTTGCCGACGCTGGTGGACACGGGGGTGAGCTGCGCGGATGTCTCACTGGTGGCAGCTGGGCCGGGAGCGGAGCCGAATTCGAGGGTCCCGCCGGAGCCGACTTGGGTGATGGCCAGGACCCCGGCGGTGGTGCCGGACAGGTCGCCGGCACTGAGAGAGTCGGCCGGTTCGGTGAGTGGGTAGTAGGCCAGCGGCCCGTCGACGAGAGTCTCCTCAGTGAGGCAGCTCTTCAGGAGCGGGAGCCGGTTCAGGCGTTTGAAGAGATCCGTGGCCGACACCGTGACGGTGGAGTGGAGGCCTTCCCAGTGGACTGGCCAGTCGTTGACCATGCCCCAGAAGCGCGGCCGGATGTGGGCGCCGACGAGGTCCCACTCGACGTAGTCGGTGGTGCCGCCGGTGCGGGTCGCAGAGAAGTCGAGCAGCTGGATTTCGGCGCCGACCCAGGCGGGGGTGGCGAGGGTACGCCGTACCGTCCACCCGAACCCATCGCCGGATGTCTCCCAGTACAGAGTGCCGCCGGACTCCCTGACCCGCAGCCATGCGTGGTCGATCGCGGAGTACGTCAGTGAGGTCGACGCCCCATCGAAGAACGCGGTTTCGGACATGCAGCGCAGCAGGCCGGTGACCGGGCTGTACGAGAACCCGAGACGGGTACCGCTGGTGGTGGAGTTGATCCACATGCTGGCCGAGGCCGAGCTGCTCCCGTTGGCGGCCGGCACTCGTGCCAGCTTGGCCGTGAGCTGGGACCCGGCCAGCGTCCACGCCCGGGCGGTCTGGTAACCCGCGACCACCCCGGGGTTGAGCGGTACGCGGGCGCGGCCGCCGGTCTCGCTGCTGCCGCTGTAGACATTCGGCCACAGTGTCGTGTTCACCCGGTTGTCGTCGAAGTCGTCGCCGAGCTGGGCGAACGGCCAGGTAGGACCGGCTCCGGTGCGCTCGGGGATTACTGCGACCGCGACCCGGATGGGAGCGTTGCGCCGGACGAACGGGTAGTACGGCGAGGTGCTGTTGCCCGGGGTGAAGCGCCCGTCGGAGTTGTCCAGGCGCATGGTGGCGGTGCCGGGCTGGATCTCCGACAGCTCGTCGCTGGCCCCGCGGTTGATCGCCACTCCCTGCATCACGTCAACGTGCTGGGTGATGTCTGTCCACGTGATGGTCGTCGGGGCCTGGACGAGACCGCCCCACCCCGCCTCTACGAGCAGCGGCATCAGCCCACCCCCAGCGTGACGTTCAGTCCGTGACTGCGTTTGAGCTCAAGCAGAACCTTGCGGACCTGTTGCGCTACGGCCAGCGTGTCCATCGACTGGATGTTGAACGTGGCCTCAAGGACCACCGGGTCTCGGTTGCTGCGGCCATTGCCAGGCATGACGACGGGCCGGCCGATGACTGGGCGGGAGGCCTGCACTCGCCCGGTGACGACACCGAGCGCACGGTCGAGGGTGGGCACCGCGCCGGTGAGCCCGGCGGCCAGGCCCTCGGTGCTGTTCCGGCCGACCTGCGCCATCACCGTGCTCGGGCTTTTGATGCCGAGCGCCTTTTTGATGGACTTCTGCATCCCCTTGGCGATCTTCATCATCAAGTCTTCGATGCGCTTCTGCTCACTCTCCAGTCCCTTGACCAGCCCCTTCCCCGCGTTCTTCCCCGCGTCGTACAACCGGTCGGCGCCGTCGCGGCCCAGCGTGGTGCTGGCCTTGTCGATCCCGGCCTGCGTCTTGTTGACGTCCCTGATGACGCTCTTGGACGCACCAGCCAGCGCGGACGCGTAGGCGTACCCGGCCTCCGGCCCCATGTTGAGGATCTGCCGCAACAGGTTCTTGTTGAGCCCGCGCTTACCGAGCGTGTTGATGTACCCGGTGAAGGCTTTGATCTTCTGAAGCTTCGCGGCCAGGCCGCCCTTGATGCTGCCCGCGGTCACCTCCTCAGGCTCAAGGCCCAGGTTGGAAAGACCCGCCCCCTCGCGCGCCTGGCTCGTGATGTCCGCGGCGAACTTCTTCGCCGCCGCGATCTTCGCGGCCAACGCGTCGCGCTGGGACGCGAGCTTCTGCAGCTTCTTCGTGTCGCGGTTGACCATCGCCACGAGCCTCGAGTCCTTGGTGGACTTGGTGCCCTTCCACGCCGCCCAGATGTCCTTGACCAGATCCCGCGCGGTCGCGGAGATCTTCGCCTTGGACCCGGTCAGGCCGAGGAGCATGCCCTTCCCGGCGTCAGCCGCCAGCGCCCGCGTCCGCTTCGAGGGGCTGGAGATCTGCAGCTCGGCACGGATGCCGGAGAGGACCGCGCCAGCCATCGACCGCGCAGACGCAGCGACGCTGGCCGTGCTCGAAGCCATGCCTGCGGACAGGCCGCGGCCCGCCTGCTGGCCAGCGCCTGCCATGCCGCCGCCGCCCGACACAGCGGCCGCCATCCCAAGACGTCCCTCGTTGATGGCGCTGAGGAACTGCACCCCGTACCGGGCGACGCTCTTGGCGCGGACCACGAACTCACCGTTCGAGACGCGGGCGATGATGCTGTCTGACGTGCCGTTACCGGCGCCGCTCACCGGGCCGCCGCCGGGAAAGCCCACCAGGCCACCGGACGCGAACTGGTACCCACTGGCGTATGGGCCGGGCGGCTTGCCCTTCGAGTAGTACAGCGTCTCGACGTTGATGCGGGCCGTAGCCGAACGGCCGTCCATCTCCGCCAACCTGCGCTTCGCCATGCCGACCGCAGCGGTCAGCGCGGCAATGTCCGCCCGCACCTTGGCCTTGCGGCTGTCCGGAACCCGGGCGAGGCGCCCCTTCGCGACGGCCAGCTTCTCCTGCAGGTCGCCGATGTGACCCTTGATCCGCGCCGTCTTGTCCGGCGTCGAAGCAAGGTCCCGCTTAGCTTTCGCCACCTTCGCCTGAAGATCGGCGATGGTCGCCGTCAGCTTGGCGCGCTTACCTGGCGGCAGGTTCTTGTCCGACAGCTGCGCCTTGGCCGTGGCGATCTGCGATTGCCAGTTGCCGATGTTCAGCTTCAGCTGGCCCTTCTCCAGCTTCGGCAGGGTGCCCGCGGCGAACTCGCGCGCCTTCTGCTCCGCAATGTCGAGGCCGCTGAGGAAGCCGGTCGCGAACTTCCCGAAGGCCTGGTCGGCGCTCTTGAGCTTGTCGCCAATCCCAGGGATCCACCCGAAGGCGGAAGCCGCAGCGTGCAGGACTCCGCCCAGCGCGGTGACCATGCCGCCAGTGACCACCCGGAAGATGCCGATCAGGTTCGGCAGATGGGTCACACCGGCCGACACCAGGTCGATGAACGCGCTCGCGCCCATCCGGGACATCTCCTGGATGGCCTGCTTGTTGTTCCGGATCCCGTCCGACAGCCGTTGCAGAGGGCCGCGCGCCTTGTCGACCTCGGCGAAGGACGGCAGCAGGGCGCCGACGATGGCGCCCGCCGTGTCCCGGATCACGGGGCCGATGATGTCGAAGATCTGGTAGACCGACTTCACCCCGAAAGCCAAGTCCTTGAACACGGGCGCCAGTCCCTTGACGACCTGGCCCAGCACGTCCAGCGCTGTCGACGCCCGGCGGCCGCCGAGCTCGAGCACCTCGCCGAGCAGCGGGCCGAAGGTGCGAGCCGTCTCGCCCGCGAACCGGCCGATCGCGGGAAGCACCCGATTGATCATGGAGAACAAACCGTCGAGGAACTTGGCGCTGCCGCCGATCCCGACCTCGAGCCCCTTGAACATTCCGGGCAGGGCTTTGCCCAGCAGGTCACGGATCCCGCCGGAGAGGGCCTTCAGGGTGGGACCACTGGCCGCGCCGAAGGTCAGGAAGCCACGGCCCAGGCCGCCCAGCCCGGACGTCAGGTCACGGACGAAGACGCCGCCCAACCGGAGGGTGGTGGTGAAGTCCCGCTGGAATCCGGCGTCCTTCATCAGCCGACCCGCACCGGCGGCCGCGTCACCGAAGCCGCGGCCCATCTCGGTCATGGAGCGGCCGAGGATTTTGACGACGGGGTCAGCGGCCTTCACGGCCTTGGTGAAGCCGGGCAGCATCGCGGCCTGGACGTCCTTGCCGATCCCCTTGAACTCGCCCTTCAGCGAGACCAGTTCCTTCGTGAAGGACCGCGCCTCGGGCGACAGCTTTTTGAGCGCTGCGGCGTACTCCTTCTTGCCCTTGCTCGCGGCCGCGACCGCATCGCCCACCCCGTTGAAGCCGAGCTTGAGCGTGCCCGCCGCGACGGCGCCGCCGACCATCATCGGGACCAGGGCGCCGAGCGCGGGCAGCAGCGACAGCCCGGCGATCCCGGCGACGCCCTTCATCGTGCCGCCGAGCCCGCCACCGGCGGAGCCGAGCTGTTCGCCGGCGCCCGCCGCCGCGTCGCCTACGTCGCTGAGGGACCCGGGCAGTCCGGCCATCCCGGCCTGGAGTCGCCCGGCCCCGTCCGACGTCGACGAGAAGTGGGCACGCAGGGCGCGGAGCCGGGCCCCGGCCTGCGTGGTCAGCCGGTTGATGGCGGTACTGCTGTTGGTCGTGGCCGCGCTGATCCGGCGGTGCAACCGGTTCGCGCTGTCACCCGCCCCGTTCAGGACGTTGGTCAGCTGGTCACGCCCGTCGAGGATGAAGGACATCCGCTCAGCCATCGGCGGCCACCCCCTTCTGTGCTTGCTCTTGGTGGTGGTCGATCCAGCCGACAAGCCGTTCGAAGTCGTCGACCGTCAGGGCGTCGACATCAGTCGGGGTGAGGTGGAGCAGGTGCGCGAAGAGACCTAGATACTCGGCTCGCTGCTCGTCGATGTCGGGCTCTCGACGGCCTCTGCTTTTGGGCCGCCGTCGGTCATTTCCTTGATGAGGATCGCGGCCGCGTCGGGGTCGGCAGCGTTGCTCTCCAGCTCGCGCAGGGCGCCCTCGCGGTCCTCATCCGTGGCCTTGACCTTGAGGACCTCGGTGACGTAGTTGGCGACCTCTCGCTGGTCGAAGCGCGTGACCATCTCGTCGACCCCGGGGTCGAAGTCGCCGTATCGCAGCGTGGGGTTGGTGCGCTTCTTCATGACCCACACCACGCCGCGCATCGCGTCGAGGTCGTCCTCGACCAGGCGCGCCTTGATCTCCGCCCAGCGCATGTCGACAGTGCGGGACACGATGGACGCCTCGGAGGACAGCAGCTTGCGCGCGTCGTAGCGCTCTTCCTCGCCGCCCTCGGGCGTGTAGATGATGATCAACGTGCTCTCGCTTTCAGCCGCCGAGCTGGCGGCGGACGTCGTCGACGACACGCGCCACCTCGGCGCGCATCCTGGGTTCGTGCCGGCGCACGGTCTTGTCCCACCACAGCGGGGTTGCGGTCTGCGTCGCCCACCGCCGCCGGTTGCCGAACACCGGGTGCCTGATGCGCCCGGTGTTGATGACTTTGGGCATGCCGCGCAGGTCGGGCGGCAGGGACGAGTAGTCGATCCAGACGCGGGCGCCGGGGTTGCCGCTGGTGCGGACGCTGATCCGGATCGCGGCCGCGATCGTGGCCCGCAGCGGGCGGGTGGTCGGCGAGGGGCCGCCGCGCTTCCCTGACGAACGGCCGGTGCTGCTGATCGTCAGGCCACGCATCGTGTCCTGCAGGTCGTTGCGCAGGGGCTCGGCCGCGCGCCGGATACGCCGCGCCATGTTCTGCCGCAGCGGCGGTCCGCCCGCCGCGCGCAGCCGCCTGTTCAGCTGGATGAGCTGCCCGGTGCCGGTGATCTGTACGGAGCCGACAGCCACGGCGATCACATCCTCAGAGCGTGGTGTCGGTGCTGATGTACTCAATGACCGGCTGGTTCGTTCCGTCGTACAGCCCGGTGAACTGCAGGGTCGGCTTGACCACGTCGAACCCCTCGACTGTCGGGGGCGCGTCGTCGAATCGGATGGCGGGCAGCTTGATCCGGAACGTCTCGAAGAACGTGGACGCGATCAGCGGGCCGACGAACTCGACGACGAGGGACGTGGCGGCGTCCGAGGTGTTCAGGTCGTCGAGGATGGTGTCGACGTAGTCCATCTCGATGCTGCCGGAGATCTTGACCTGGTCGTTCGTGATGGGTTCTTTCTTGAGCCCGGCCTGCCCGGCGTAGAACCGGTCAACAGCCTGCGGGCGCTCCAGCTTGACGCTGACCTTGCGGATCCCGTCGCGCGCCGTTTCCGTCCCGAACGCCCCGGTCTTGACCGCGAGCTGGGCGAAGTGGAACGGGCTCATGCTGGGGTACGTGGCGACGGCCAGGGTCTGGGTCTCGTCGACGTCCTTGGCGTCGATCTCGAACGACGCGGTCAGCATGCCGCCGACCTCGCAGGAGAACTCCGCGCTGACGATCTTGCAGCCGACGAACGTCTTGTCCGTAACCACACCGGTGGTGAGCGGCACGCCCTTCTGGATGACGAGGCTCTTGCCCGCGGTGTCCGCGAGGGTGTGGGTCTGCAGGTAGGCCGGCCCTGCGCCCTGCTGCACCGGGGTCACCGTGGTGCCCATGAGCGACTGGAGCAGCACGCCCATGGCCTTGTTGGTGACCTCCATCTCCAGCGACCCGGACCCCTCCCGCTGCGTCACGACACGCCGCGAGGACAGGGGCAGCAGACGCCCCGCTGCGATGCCCGAGCTCTGGGCGGTCGTCTTCTTCAGCGCCAGCGATTCCTTCGTGAACTCGACAAATTTCGTCGGCGCCAGGAACGTCCCATAGGACACCTCCGCCGCGATGCCCACCTGTGCGCCGAGCCCGGATCCGATAGCCATGGGTCAGCTCTCCCTCTGCGGCCGGGCCGCGCTCTTCTTCAGGGCCGCCTGGATCGGCAGCGCCTTCGGTTCGTCCTCGGCGCGTGGCTCCTCGACGGCCTCCCACGTGTGCGGCTGGCAGACGTAGCCCTCGAACCGGGCGTCCGGTACTTCGACGACCTCGTCCGGGTGGATGGTGCGGTCGCCGAGTTCCGGCACGGTGACCGGCTCGGCGCCGATGTAGCGCACTCGCGCCATGGCATGACTCCTTGCTCAGGGTGGTGGGGTGATCAGATGCGGGCGCGGCAGGCCACGGTGAAGGCGATGCCAACCCGCACGCCCTGGTCCGTGTTCGCCTGCCGCAGGACCGAGCTGCTCAGCTGCGAGAACAGGACCGTGCCCAGCAGCGTCGGAGCCTGTGGTGCCGCGCCGGTCGCACGCAGCGAGTCCTCGATGAGGGCGAACAGTTCGTAGGCGCGGGCACGGCGTGCGCCGACGTCCGTGTCCCCGGTCCAGGTGTCGATCCAGCAGGCGATCGAGAAGTCCTCGTCGCGGGTGCGGGCGCCGGCGGAAGCGAACGACTGCAGTGCTTCCGCCGCCAGGTCGTTGCTCTCGGGCTGCCAGCCCACCGCGATGTAGTCGGCGGCGGACTGGTCCCCGGTCGGCGGCCCGTCCAGGACCTGCACCTCGGCCAGGCCGGGCAGGGCGCGCCACACGGTCAGCAGTGCGTCGATCGCGGCAGGCACCGCGGAGGTGGCCATCACGCGATCCCTGGCGGAAGACGGTCCGGGTCGAGCAGCTGCAGCGCCCGGTTGGGAATCGCGTAACCCAGCCCGGGAATGGGCTCGGTCACGGAGTAGTCGTCAGTGCCCATCTGCGGCCGACCCGGCCCCTGCTGCGTGCGCCACAGGTGCTGAAGAATGATCCGGGCCGCCGCACTGAAGTGAGCGGGGATGATGCGCCGCCCTGCCGTGTACGTGATGCGCAGCGGCCCGTGGATGCGGCCGCCGTCGAGACGGGAGACGATCCCGGTCTCGTTGTCGACGTCAAACTCGTCGACGGTGTACGACGTGCCGCCGGACCGCACAGCGTTGAGCGCGGTCACGGCCAGCACGGGTGCTTGCAGGAGGGCGATCTGGCGGGCCCATGGGCGGTCGTGCATCTCGGTGACGGTGCGCACGACGACCGGGCCGACGAACCACTCGACGGCCCGGGTGGTCGCCTCGACCCAGAACCTGACCTCGTCGTCGTCCGTGGTGCCGATCTTGTTCAGGTGCTTCTTGGCGTCGGCCAGCGACAGGATCGCCGGGGGCGTCGCCTCGCGCACGTCGAACACATCGGTGTAGGCCCCGGCGTTGATCCCGGTGGCTAGCCACCGCACGGTGTGCCGCCCGGCCTGCACGCTGGGGTAGTCGTAGGTGTAGGTCCCGGTCGAGGCCGGGGCGACGGCGACGGTCGTGGTGGTGGAGTCCGGCAGGGACAGGTGCAGCTGCATGGCGCCCGCGTTGGCCAGTGCGCCGGCGGCGTCGCGGACGGTCGTGGCGAGCGGCACCACCGCTCCGAGGTCGAACGGCATGGTCAACCCCCCGTCATGGTGGATGTGGTGTGGGCGGCCGGACCTGGCCCGGCTGCGGTGCGGTCGGCCGGGACGAGACGCCCGGCCCGGGTGACGTTCAGGCTGTCGACCTCGGCGTAGTCGGCGGGCCCCGCGTCGCGGTGCGCCTCGATGACCAGGGCCAGATCTGTCTGGGTAGCCCATGCCGGCGTTGCTGCGCTGCGTCGTACCGTCCAGGTCAGCCCGTCAGGGCTGGTCTCCCAGCGCAGGGTCCCGGCGTCCTCGCGCAGCCGCAGCCACGCGTGCGCCGCCGGGTCGTAGGCGGGGAACAGGGCCCCGGGGTCCGCGTATCCGACGCGCAGGTACAGGCCCATGGCGTTCTGGGCCGGGTCGATCAGGAACCCGGCGTCGGTGCCGGCCGTGCCGGTGAGCACGAGCAGCGAGCAGGCCGCACTCGTGGCGCCCGTCGCTGCGGGCGGGATGACCCGGGCCGCGATCTGCGACCAGCGCAGCGAGTACGCAGCAGCCGACTTGTAGGCGGCGTACCCGGTGGTGCAGGGGATACGGGCCCGGCCGCCGGCCTCGACCGGGTTGCCGTAGGACTGCGGCCACAGCACCGGATCGACCACACCGTCATCGAAGCCGTCAACGAGCAGGCCGAAGCCAGGCACCTGCCATCACTCCTTGCGGGCCGTCGTGCGGCGCGGCCGCGCTGTCTTCTCCCGGGTGCGAGTGGTCTCGGGTGTCTGCAGGGGCTCCTCGCGGACGAGCTCGGCACGCCGGCCGTCAGCCCACGCGGCCGCCTCGGAACCGGGCAGGTCGATCTCCTGCCCGCGCTCCCAGACGAACCCCTCACCCGACACGCTGGTCAGCATGCGGATGCGGACCATCAGTCACCCAGCCCCTGGTGGCGGTCGTTGACCTCACGCTCCGCCTGAGACTCGGCCGTCTTCACGGCCTCGTCCTGGGCGTCCTTGAGCGCGGCGATCTCGGGGTCGGGTTCGGCCCGGCCGGTGCCGTCCTCGCCCTGCCCCGCGGTCACGCCGCGCGCCGCGGTGTCGACCGCCGACGCGGCCTGGACGCCGAGTTGCTCCTTCGCGGCGGCGAGCGCCATGTCCTTGTCGCCGATGAACTCCGGGTTGATCTGGTCCATCGACCCGTCCGGGCGCCGGGACGCCATGACGATGCGGTCGTGGTCGCCGTGCACGGCGGCCTTCGGGGTGGGCTTGCTCTCAAGGACGCCACCCTCGGGCGCGTCCTTCTTCGGCGTGATCGCCATGAGACTGCTCTCCTTCTCGATCAGGTCGCGGAGTTGCGGTACGCCTTGTAGGCCGCGGTGTCCTGCGGGGTGCCGTCCGTGCGGGCGAAGGCCAGGAAGCCGACCTGCAGGTAGTCGGCGTAGCGCTCGGCCAGGCGCAGCATCTGCACGTCCTGGACGTCGCGGATCAGGTAGCCGGCGAAGAAGTCGCCGAACAGGACGGAGCGGGCGTTGGCCGCCATCACCGGCATGTCCTGGTTGACGGTGTACTTGTAGCCGAGCAGCCCGTCCGGGACGCCGACCTGTACGGACGGCTCCCACAGCGGGCGGTTCTGGGTGTCCTTGAGCTTGCGGGCGTTGGCGAGGGTCGCGTCGTGGAGCATCCACCCGACGCGACCGCTGTTGCGGTACGCGGGGTCGACGCTGTGGATCAGGTCGATGAAGTCGTCGTAGGTGACCGACGTCGTCTGCCCGGTGCCGCCGGTCTTGCCGATGACCGCGTTGGTCTGCACGCCCTCCGGCTGGGCGGTGCCCGTGCCGGTGGTGAAGTGGGCGTTCTGGGCGCGGCCGATGCGCCGGCCGAGGACTCCGGCGAGCCACGAGTCGAGGTTGAACGCGGAGTCGTTCAGCAGCTGGAGGCTGACGCGCACCAGCTTCGAGGTGTACATGTACGCGCCGACGTCGTTCGTGCCGATGGTGACGTCCTGCTCGGTGACCTGCGTGTTCTCCGAGAGGATCGCGCCGACGTTGGCGGTGTCGTCGTTCGTGGGCCAGGGCAGGGTTGCCCCGGTCTCGGTGGTGATGACCTCGGCGACGTCGCGCATCGAGCTGTAGAACTTCATCGTCTCGATGAGCTGGGCGCGGAACGGTGCGGGCACGGTGTAGCCGCCGGCCGCGCCGGTCGCCACGCCCTGGGCGCGCAGTTCCTTGCCGTCGACCCAGCCGGTGCGCAGCGTCGCGCGCTCCTCGCTGGTCAGCTCGGTGGAGCCCTCGCGGACCCAGCTGCGCCAGGCGTCCGCGTAGGCGGCGGCCCGGTCGGCGCCGCCGTGCTGCTCGGCGTCCGTCTCCTCGGTCGCGGCCACGACCTGGGAGTAGTCGACGTTCGAGAGGCGGGCGTGCCGCTCCTCGCGCTCGATGTCGGCGCCCAGGCGCTCGACGTCGGCGAGCGCCGCGTCCCACGCCTGACGGTCCTCGGCGGACATGTCGGCTTCGCTCGTGGCGCGGGACTGGAACTCCTGCGCCTTGTTCCACGCGGTGGCCCGCTGGTCCAGCAGGGCCTGAAGGGTGGGCATGTGTGCCTCCAGCACGAAGGGCCCCGTGCCGTTCTCGGCAGGGGCTGGGATGGGGTGTGAGAGCTGCTACAGCGCCAGGCTGTAGCGGGCGGAGAGCGCCTTCATGCGCATCGCCTGACGGCCCCCAGTGGTCTCTCCCGGCTGGGTTGCGTCGCTGCCGCGAGTGGACGCACGGTCCGGCTCGCGGCGGAAGTCGTTGAGTTCGGGCCGATACGCGGCCCGGCGGTCGAACGCCGCGCTGTCACCGCGGGCGGCCAGGGCCACCCCGACGGAGCGCAGCCCGGCGTCGGTCTCCTCGTAGGCGGGGAACGTGACGGCGGAGACCTCGAAGAGTTGGACCTCGCGCAGGATCCGCAGCTCGGCCTCGACCTTGGCCCCGTCGACGGTCTCGACCTCGACGGTTTCCCAGTCGTCCTTGATCGTGCGGAACCCGAAGCTCATGCCGGTGATGTTCCGGTTGTCGAGGTTGATGACCAGGTCGTTCACGTAGGACAGCCGCGCGTCCAGGTCTGCGTCGACCGCGAGGCCCACCTGATCCTGCGCCAGGCGCAGGCTGTTGCCGGACACGCGGGAGACGACGAGGCGGGTGTCGTGGTCGACAAGGAACCGGGCGTCACCCTCGGCCAGGGTCTTGGTGAACGCCCCCGGGGCGATCTCCTCGTAGAACCCCCAGGTCAGCGGGTTGCCGATCGCGGTACGCGAGTTGAACACCGCGGCGTGCCCGTCGAACCCCTGCATGGTCGTGTCGTCGCCTGCGGCGCGCAGCTGCACCCCGGCCGTGGCCAGGGCAAGATCGCGCCGCTCCTCAGTCCTCGTCATCGCTGTCACCCTCCGGTGGCTTCTGCATGTCCTGCGGGTCGTAGCCCAGAGGGGCCATGTACGTGGGCTGCAGGTACGTGTCGCCGTTCGCATCGGCCGGCAGCGGAGGCATGTCCTCAAGCGCCCTGATGTCGTTCGCACTCAGCGCCCCGACGTCGCGCATCGCCCGGTAGAACGTGGCCCGCCCCGAGGAGTCGCCGCGCAGCAGGCCCTGCAGCGCGTACTTGGCGTACTGCTTCCCAGGGGGCAGCAGCTCCTTGGTGACGCGCTGCTCGGTCGGCGTGAGCCACGTGGGCCCCAAGTCGAACGTCACGAACCCCTGCGCCTGCTGCTCCAGGCCCGTGCCCCAGCTGGTCGACTTGGTCGACTCCATCAGCAGGAACAGCGGCACCCCGAACATGCGGGCCACCTCGACCACCTGGAACATGCGCGACTCGAGGAACTGGCTGTCCTTGTACGGCATGGTCACCGGGGAGAACGAGGCGCCGGAGTCCAGCACGGCGACGTCGTGGGCGGACTGGTGTCCGCTGAGCTTGGCTTTCCAGCTGGCCTTGAGCTGCGCGGCCTGCTTCGCGTCCAGGCGCTGCTCGGTCTGCAGCACACCGCTGATCATGTTGCCCGACCCGTACAACTTGGCCGCAGACTTCTCGGCGGCCTGCGCCAGGCCGATGCCCTGCGCGGCCGCGCGGATCGGCGAACAGCCGGTGATCCCGTCGTAGCCCAGTGCTGGGGTGTGCAGGATCTCCCGCGACGTGAGCCGGTGCAGCCTGCCCTCGTCGTCCCTGACCCAGAAGACCTTGCCCCCGGGGTTCTCCGGTGTCGGCTGCTCGCGGTCGACCTTGACCCGGTCGGGGCGAACGGGCCACAGCTGGGCCACGTCCCCGCCCCCGTTGCGGACCTTCTGCAGATACCCGTTACCCCACAACAGGCGGTGCACGTAGTTCAGGCGCCACAGCTCGTAGGGCGTCAGCTCCGGGTGGGGGTTCTCCAGCAGCGGGACGGTCACCCTGTCCTTGGTCCCGGCCGCGTAGGTGTGCAGCGGCAGAGACGCGGACAGGCCCGCGATGACTGACACGGCCCGCCAGACGGCCGGCATGTGCAGTGAGCTGGTCTCTGTGACCGCGACGCCGGCGTCCGTCTCCGCGCCGCCCAGCAGCGCGGTCAGGGACTCGGACGTCAACGGGACCGCAGGGTTCTCTACGCTCCGTCGCTCGAAGAGGCCGAACAGGCTCACCGTCGTACCTCCTTCGGCTTGCGTTGGACGGTGGCCCGCTCAACGGCGAGGACACCCAGCAGGCCGCCCAGGACCAGGGCGGAGGGGACGGAGACCATGGCCACACCGGCCACGATCACGAGGACGAACAGGATCTCCAGCACGAGGAGCAGGCGCTCACGGGTCACCACAGGTTCGGCGCTCCCTCGTCCTCGACCTCGACACCGAGCCCCCAGCGGGCCAGCGTGACCGCGACCAGCGGACTGATGTCCGTGCTCACCCCGCGCCGGGCCCACGCCCAGGCGTCGCCCAGCGGGCGCTTGTCCGCGCCCGCCAGGGCCGTTGCGAGCGGCGCCTGGTCGAGGTGCACAAGGCTCTGGTCACTGACAGCGTCGTAGAACTGGCCGCAGGCCTGCGCCACTTCGCGCGTCTTGGGCTGGGCGATCTGCAGGCCGGCCCGTTCCAGGTCCGGGATCAGCGACCCCGCGGGGCCACCTGCGTCGACGACAATGGCGCGCGGCTTCCATCGCTCGCGCAGCTCGACCATGCGCTCCACGACCCAGCCCGTACCGGGCCGGTGGTCGACGACCTCAATGTGCACAGCGTCACCGTTCGAACCGGCCACGCCGATCGCCGTGTGCGTCCGCTCAGGCGTCGTGTCGATCGCGAACGCCACCGGGTCCCCAGGCTGGCTCGTCCCGTCGCCCAGCGCCCGCCACGCGTCTTCACCGATGACCTGCCATGCGTCCGCGACGTCCGACGGATAGGCACCCACGCCGAGCCGCTCACGGGCGTACCCAGCGGGGCTCATGGTCAGCCGCTCGTTCTCGATCTTCTCCAGCGACAGCCGGTACCCGATGCCGGGGTTGGCCTTCAGCGCGGACTCTGGTGCGGCCATGTCGTCATGCTCGGCACAGGCGGGGGTGCACTCGTCCTTGTGCTCGTCGATCGACCACTCGAAGTACGCCAGCGACGGGTCAGGCCGCGCGTGCTCAATGGCGGCCAGGGCCCGGCGGCGCAGGCGCCCGAGCTGTACGGACGGGGCACCGATGCCTGCTGACCCCAGGTACCAGATCTGCGGGTTGTCGATCGCGGCCATGGTCGGCATGAGCGCGTCCATCGCGTCGTCGCCGAGGATCATGTCCTCGTCCATGATGTTGCAGTCCCCGGTGAAGCCACGGCCGGAGCCCTTCGAACGGGCGATGAAGCGCAGCTCCTGCCCGCTGTGCAGCACGATGCCTTCCTCGCCCACCGTCTGCCGGTACTGCTTGACGCGTTTGTGCAGGTCAGGGCACCGGCGGATCAGGGCCTGGATCCGCTTGAACGCGTTCTTCGCCGTCTTGAACTCGTGCGCCGAGTGAAGGATCAGCTGCTCGCCGCCGATGAACAGGCCCCACAACTCGCGGGCCTCGATCACGCCGCCCTTGCCGTTCTGGCGAGGGACGTTCACACAGCACTCGAACGCCGACCAGTCCCCCTCCGCGTCCTCACTCATCCCCTGATCGAGGATGAACTGCTGCCACGGATCGAGGATCAGCCCGGCCCGCGCGGCGAGATCGATCGCTTCCTGGCCGGCGCTGGACACCCGGGTGGGCGGAACGGTGAGGAGGCGGGGACGCTGGTGCCCGTATACGGGTGCGTCAGCCCGACTGCTCGCCGCGCTTGCGGGCTTCTGACCTGCGCTTTTCTCGCTGCTCAGCAATGTCATCGACTGCGTCCCCCTTCACGGCGGGCGGGGCGAGGCCGCGCAGCTTGGTCATGATCGCGGTGAGCTTGTCGGCGACGACCGCTTTCGATGTCGGAGCGTCACCGGCCGGGATCTCGTCGAGCGCCTCGGCGAGGTTGATCGCTACGGCGGCGAGGCCGGGCGACACGATCGTCACGCCGAGTTGATCAAGTTCGGCGCGGATGGCGTCAGCGATCATGGACCGACCCCCGTCACTCTCCGCTATGTCACGCTGAGTGACGGCGAACTTAGTGCTGAAACTGGTTTCACGGTCAAGATCGGCTTTGAAAATCGGCGCGCAAAAATCACGGCGAGAAGGGCGTTTGGGTCGCCCGCTTTCACCGTGAACTTTGAATCCACTCTCACTCGTCGAGCGCCGATGACCTGCGTGAACCGATTACGGATCGCGGTGGCAGAGGGCCCCGACATGCTCACCAGGACCGTGATGCCTGCCGGGTGACGGGGCGTGACCCACCCTTGCGATGGTCGCGGTACCAGCGGGTGACGACGGCTTCCATGCCGGGCTGGCGCATGTCCCGCACGCGCTGCCTCACTATCTGTTCGCCTGGATCGACGACGACGATGCGTGCACCGAGGCGCTTGTACCGTGCGCGCGCCTTCGCCTGCGGCATCGTGTGGATCAGGTAGACGTCGACCTGGTCGAGGTGCTGCTCGGCCTCCCGGATGGCTGCCTGGCGTGCGCGGTGCACGACGCGCAGCAGGACGTCACCGTGTGCGTGGTGGTCGGCACCGGGCCCGGCCATGGCCAGGGCTATCAGGTCCAGGTCGATGACCACGTCGGCCGGCTTCGCGTGCGCTCGGATCCAGCTGCTCTTGCCTGCGGCTGGTGGCCCGGTCACGACGTACAGCATGGGCACCGCGACATGGGCGGGGGGGGCGGAGGGGGGAGGGGGGTGCGTTTGATCGTCAGCGTCGTCTTCTGCGTCACGGTCACCTCCGTGCGAGCCTGGCCACCTCGGTCATGGGTACGTCGACAGACTCGGGCGTGAGGGTCGGGCTCGGAGCCCGACCGAACCACGCCTCGGTGACGTCGACCCCGTCGACCGTGTCCACCCGGATCGGGTTGTGGCAGGTCTCGATCACGGCGACGGTGACGGTCTGCTCGATGACGGGGATCAGGTACCGCTGGACAAGCTTGACGAGGGGGAAGTCGACCTCGTTGTAGTCGATGCCGTGCTCGTCGCAGTAGTCCAGCCAGGTCTCGGGGTCTTCGCCGTCGTTGAAGCCCCACTTCGACAGCAGGTCATCGCTGAACAGCGTCACGTGCCGCTCGGTCATGGCCTCCATGCTGTCACCACCTCCGCGAGGCTCGGGCTTGCTTGACCGACGTGCGGTTGCCGCGGGCGCTGTTGCACCGCCGGTGCGCGCTGCGCGCGTTGGCCGGGTCGAGGAGGTCGCCGCCGCGGCTGAGGGGTACGAGGTGGTCGAGGGTGAACGCGAGCGGGTGACGGCCGGCGAGGGGGCCGCGGATCTCGTAGGCGATGTTGTGACCGCACAGCCAGCATGGGAGGCCGAGCCTGCGCTGCTGGTCACACAGCGTGCGGTAGCGGCGCCCGTTGCGCGGATTACCGGTCACGCCCGAGCCCGTGGGTCCGCTTGAGGTCGATGAGTTGACGCCGGATCTCCCGCGCGACGGCCGTGGGGTCGAGCTGCTCGACACGGACAGTGATGCTGGTGGTCGGCTCGTGGCGCCCGCAGGTGGGGCAGACGTGCTTGCAGGCGGCCACGGGCGTCTCCTCAGGTCAGGGGGTGGTGACGCCTTGTTCGATCAGGTCGTCTGTGACCTGCTCGATGGCCTGGTCCAACTCTTCGTCGGACAGGTCGCCGCATGCGCTGTAGCCGTCGGTGGCTTCGATGCTGTCCGAGGAGTCGAGGAGCTCGCCCTCGATCCATGCCCGGCACTCGTCGGAGAGCTCGGCTGTCTCTGTGGCGGTCACGGTGACGGTGGGCCTCGGCTTGGCGTCGCTGCTGCTGCCGCCGCACGCTGTGAGGGTGGAGAGGAGGATGGCGGCCGCGGCCGCGGTGGTTCTGGTGCGCATGGTCCCCCCAGGACGTTGCGTGATGAGGGGGGAAGCATGGGGCATGTGAGCGTGGCGTGTTCGGCGTGTGGCCGAGCTGTGACATGCGTGAGCCCCGCGCGGTGGCGGGGCTGGTGTGTCCGGGCACAACGGACGTGGGGCCAGGATGCGGGACGATCAGTGGTCACGTCAAGCGAGGAGGCCCCACCACGATCAGTCGGTGGGGCCTCATCCCGGGCGCTACCCGGGGCGCAGTCGCCAGTGTGGCAGGCGGTCAGTGGCTGTGTGCCGGGTAGTGGCCGCCGCAGGTGGGGCAGTACGGGCGCTCTTGGGTCTCCCATGCGAGGAGGATCAACAGGGCGTGGATCATTCTCCGTTCACCTCCTCCCGCGTTACGTGCAACGTGCACTGGACCCCGCTCGCCTTGTACTCCACTCTCGCGAGACGCTCGGGCCCACCTGCGTAAACGTCGCCAGAAGAGCCAACCCCTTCCGGTGGGGGAGTGGCGGACGAATCGGACACCGACCGTCTCGCTGCCCACCAAATCCACGTCACCCCGCACCCCCAGACCGCCAGCACCCCGACGGACGGGGAGGCGGCGAACGCGCCTGCTCCAGACCCGCCGACGACCACCGCGAGCACGCAACCGCCGGCCGCGCGGCTGCTCATCCGACAGCCCCGTACACGGCGTTGCCTGCCCAGTTCGCGGCCTGCGCGAGAGGAGCAGCGGCGAACCCGGCGACGCCGGCCGAGGTGCTCAGGCAGATCCCGCACCAGGCGCCGAGCTTGATGTCCTTGCCGTGGCGGGACTTCTTCACTGCGGCCAGCACGGCGACGGTGAGGATGAGCACCAGGGCGCCCCCGGTCTGGGTGAGGGGCAGGTACGAGGTGCGGGCGGCTGCCTGCCTGGTGCTCCCGCCGACGCCCCACACGAGGGCGACGTCACCGAGCCAGTTGGAGATCCACAGGGCGGTGTCGGCGGCCCACCCGATGAGCCCACCGACGGTGAGGAGAGTGAGGGCCCCGTACGCCCAGGCGGCGAGGAAAGGCGCTACCTGCGCGGCCTGTCCGAGGGGGTCCTTCTTGAGGGCCTTGATGCCCGGCCACCAGGTGACGAGGTAATGGGCGAGGATGGCGAGGCCGACGGTGACGCCGCCGATCGTTACGTAGGTCATGAGGTCCTCAGTGGAGGATGGCCACGCCGAGCGCGGCGAGGGTGACGATGAGGGCGACGGTCCCGGTGATGCGGGGGACGTCGGACAGCGCGACAGCGGCGAGGCCGAGGAGCGCGAGCAGCATGGAGCCGACGAAGAACGCGGCGAGCATGGCGAGACGGCTCGGTGTCTCAGCCTGCGGAGGCGAGTGAGGGCAGCGTCTCGGGGTCGTAGAGGTTGCCAAGCCCGGGGTCGACGAGGGCTGGGGTGACCTTGCCACGGTCCTTCCAGGTGCCGACGGTGGAGGGCTTCACGCCGTACAGGACGGCGACTTCGCGGGTGGTGAGAAAGCGCGGCGCCTCAGGCTGCTCGCTGCCCTGCTCCTCCATCTCGCGGAGGGTCTCGTCCTGCTCAGTCGCCTTCGGGGCCTGCTCGACGGGGGTGGGCGCTGTGGCTCGCACGGGTGTCGCGGCGAGGTGCAGGAGGTGCCCGAGGACGAGCGGCGGGACGCATGAGACGGCGATGACAAGGGCGAGCGGGGTCCGCGGCTCACTGCTGAGATGCCCAGTCACGAACATGTGACTGACGGGCTGGGCGGCCATCGCGGCGCCGAGCGACATGAACGCCCCGGTGACGGCTGAGCGCTTCCCGGGGGCGCCCTTGGGGCGGGCGCTGGCTACGGCGGCGGCGATGCCTGCGTACGCGGCGAGGACACCGGCCATGCCCCATGCGAGTCGGCTGTCCCATCCGGCGAGCACGGCGAGGTGGTGTTCCCCGGGGGCGCACATGCCGAGGACGACGATGGCGATGACGGGGCGGCCGGCGGTGGTGAAGGCTCGAACCCACCAGGGCGCGGGGGCGGTGGGGTGAGCAAGGGGGGTGCTGCCGGGGTTGTCACGGCGCATGAGGCGCGAGATACGATCACGCATAGCCACGAGGAGACCTCCGAGTCTCTGAGTGGTAGCCGGAGGCAGAGTTAGCGCTCTGCCTCGGTCAGGCCCTCGTTCGGTGTTCCACCACCGGGCGGGGGCCGTCTTTTTTGTTGTCTAACGCGGGACTATAGCACGGTAGTTGACTGTCTGTAAGGGTTTGTGGGTGCCTGGTTCGGGTTGGGATGGGTAGCTCACTCGGCCGTCTCCAGGTGCGGCATGGGTGAGTTGGGATGAGGCTGGTGGCATGTCCGTGCTGCCAGTGATCGTGTATCCCCCGAGCCCGACGGGCGGCCGACGCGTCCGAGTCGACGGGGAGATCCTCGGCCTCGCTCACAGCCTGCGGGACGTGGCGGAGTTCCTGCGCCGTGCGGGCATGGAGGGCATCGACGAGACGGACGTTGAGCGGTCTGAGCTGATCGACTGGCGTGGGGGCGGGCCAGACGTGTGGTCCGCCCCCTGAGCGGCTCAGGCGACGAGCTGGGCTGAGATAGTCCGGCCGCACCGGGTGCAGCTGATCGCGGGCGGGTGCCCGTCGCCGCCACCGATGGTGAGCACCCCACCGCAGGCGCACGTCTCGGTGAGCGGGCGGGTGAGCCGGGTGAGCTGGAGCGCCCGGTCGATGCGGCTCACTGACTCGGTGGCCACGTTGGCGATGTGCCGCTCGTGGTGCTCTGCGAGCCGCTCGAACGGACCAGGGCGCCGCTCGACCCTCGCGAGGAGCCACAGCGCGGTGTACTGCGCCCCGGGACGGGTCCCTCGGTAGCGCCAGCGGCGCGGGTCGGCCACATCGGCGTTGGCGAGCTGGTTGCGCCTCGCCTGGTCCGCCGGCGGCCAGCTGCTCGGGGCGAACGACATGGGGGAGCGCTGGACGGCGGCCGCGGTGTGGTCGGCGACCTCGACCAGGGCCGCGTGGACGGTGCGCTGGGTATCGAGGATCTCGATGCGCAGCGGGGCGGGGGACTCCCCGGTGCCGGATCCGTCGCGGGCCCCGCGCTGGGGGACGTCGAGGAGGTCCAAGTCGTTGAGGTAGTCGGCCATGCGCCCGGCGGGGGGCCAGTGGGCGCCGCCGCGGGTGTCGAGCGCGTCGGCGAGGTTCGGCCAGGTGCTGATGATGGTGCGGAGATCACGCGCTGCGGCGGTGGTGTTCACGTTGGCTCCAGTGGTGCGGCGGTCAGGTGGTCGGCTGCTGCTCGGGCCCGGGGCAGATGAACGGGTACGGCGGGTTCGTCCCGTGGCATGCGGGGCAGTCCTCCGCGTTGCCGCCCACGTGGACAGCCGAGGCGGCGAGCCGATCGTGTTCGCTGAGGAGGTGCTCGATGTGGGAGCGGAGGAGGTCTGCCTCGGCCTCGGACTGGACGCCGCGCTGTACGCGCGACAGGAGGACGAGCAGCGACTCGCGGAACTCGTAGCCGATGCCGGGAGTGGCAGGCGTGTGGGGCTCGGTCATCGGGTGCTCCAGGTGTGGCAGTCGGGTGCGTGGACGAGGCCGGCGGACGAGGTCCAGAACGGGCAGCACGGGACGAGGAGGGGCTGCTCCTGGGCGTTGCCGCGGGCCGTGCGCTCCCGGGCCTCGGCGATGCGGTGGGCGCGGGCCTCGCGGATGCTGGCCTCGATCAGGAACACGGCGACGAAGCCGAACATGCCGGCCTCCCACCACAGCCCGTCGAGGGCGCACGTGGTGCCGAAGAGACCGAGCACTGCGGCCCCGCTCGCGGCCAGGGTCTGGTAGCTGCGGTGGCTCATCAGCTGCCGTCCTCATCGATCTCGGGCAGCGGGTAGCCGGCCTGCTCCAGCCGGTCGGTCAGGTCGTTCGCGTCGAGGCCCCCGATGTCGTTCGACTCGATGACGTACTCGGTGACGATGCGCATGACCTCAGCCAGCTGGTTGGTGGGCGGGCGAGCGTTGAGGCAGCGGGTGTCCGACCCGGGGCTGTGGATCCAGCTACGCGGGTCGGCGTCGTCCATGAGCTGGATGGAGTCGCCGCAGACGCAGCGGGGGCCTTCCTCGGCGGCGAGGTCGTGCAGGCCGAGCCGCTCGGTCGTCCTGGTGGTGCGGTCGAAGCGGATGTCAGCGATCGCCGGCAGTGACACGAGTTGCTCAGCTACGGCGAGGACTTCGGGCACTGAGCGGTGGCCGGTGGACCAGTCGACCCAGTTGCCGGTGCGGTCGATGCGGATGACGACGGACAGGGATACGTCGCGGCGAGTCTCGGTCATCGGGGTCTCTTTCTCGTGTCGCGCGGGGTGTGGTGGAACCGAACCGGCGGCCGGTCAGGCAGGGGTGCCGAAGATCGCGGCGTACGTCTGGCGGTAGCGCTCCCGCATGGGCCGGTCCTCGACGTGGTCCGGGGCGACGCACCCGCGGTGTTCGCAGCCGGGCAGGACCTTGCCGACCGGTTCGCGGCCGTGGCGCAGGCGGAACGCCACACGGAAAGGGCTGAACGAGTTGCCACCGGTGCGGAGGATGGGCAGGCCGTGCTGGTCTCGTGAGCCGGTCCACTCCAGGTGCCCGCCGTCGACAGCGATCGTCCGGGCGTGGAAGTGGCTGGCCTTGTCGCGGGGCGCAGTCCCCGGTCGGACGTTGGGCAGCTTCATGGCGCGGCGGGCGGCGCCGACGGCGTGAGGGTCGACGCCGAGTCGATTGCCGATCGCTCGGTTCGACAGCCCGGTGTGGAGGAGCTCGGCGATGTCGGCGCGGATCTTCACGCGGCTGCCTCCTTGCGTGCTGCACGGACGGCCCCGGCGCGCTTCCAGTAGCGCTGTCCGGGGGTGAGGCCGGCGCGGATCCCGTAGCGGCTCTCCTTGCCCTTGCCGCCCTCGTCTGCGATGGCGTCGATGAGGCATTCCCGTTGCACGGGGCAGGTGTTGCAGACGGCGATCGCGGCTTCGGTGAGGCGCTCGTTGCCCTCGTGGAAGAACAGCTCGGGGTCGGTCTGGGCGCAGGCGGCTTCGGTGAGCCAGTCGGTGCGGGGCGTCATGATGCGATCTCCTGCCACTGGAACGCTGCGTGCTGGGCGGGGGTGAGCTCTTGGATGTGGAGGACGAGGCGCCCGCCGCCCTTGGCTACGGGGCCAATGCGCATGTCGGGTCCGACGACGTGGGTGTGGTCGTCGTCCTCGAGGACCCCTGCGTCGACGAGCCCGTCAACGGCCGCCTTGAACGAGGGGTACCAATTGGCCGGGTCGGCTCGGCGGCGCGACGGAGGGTGGATCACTCCGAGGATGTACGCGTGGGCGAGGAGCGGCTGTTCGCCTGCCTCGGCGAGCGCGGCCCGCATGGTCGGGTCCTCGCTGCAGGTGGCCATCGCTGCGGCGCGGATGTTCGCGGTGACGCGGGCTCGGACCGCGTGGTGGGGGCGCTGGTTCGCGTTGAGGAGGACCAGGCCGCGGGGGAGGGTGAGAGTGAAGGCGCGGAGCGTGGTGGTCACAGCAGCGTCTCCTGTACGGGCTGGGGTGGGCAGTGGTGGTCGCGGAGTACGGGGTGCCTCGCGGGTCCGGCGCGGATGTGGGTGGTGCCGCGCCAGGTGATGCGGCGGGTGCCGAGGGCCCCTTCGACGAGGTGCCATGTGAGGCGGCCTTCGAGGAGGGCGAGGATCTCTGCGGCCGTGTCGAGGGGCTGGGGGTCCGCCGTCACGTCCAACGCGGCGATGCGGCCGGCGCGTGCGGTGAGGATCGGGGCGCCGCAGCGGGGGCAGGTGGTGTCGCGTGCGTGGTCGGCGGAGGCTTCGATCTTCGCTGCGATGCCCGGGTGCGGCTGCTTGGTGGTCATCGGGCACCCCTGGTGGGCAGTGCCGTTGCAGTGCCGTTAGGGATGTGAGTGTTTTCGCAGGTCACATGGGGTGCCCGTGCCATCAGTGCCATCAGTGCCTGATTTTTTGCATTAAGGCCCTTGCCTGCGCACGGGGCTGGAATAGGGATTTCAACGGCACTGATGGCACTGCCATGCTCTGACCTGCGGTGACGTTGGTTTTCAACGGCACTTTTGATGGCACTGCAACGGCACTGCAACGGCACTTTGATCATGGTCACTGGTCGTCCCACCGATCTTCAGCGGGCGCCTGGAGGGCGACGTTGATGTACGAGTACGTCCCGTTTGACGGCTTGCGAATGATTTGGAACCGGTCCTTCAACTCCCGGCCGAGCTGCCGCGAGGGCATGGGCTCTTCGCCCTCGGCGCGGCACCAGCGTTCGTACGCAGTGCGGAACACCTCGGTCGCCGTGCGCACTTGGACGCCTCCGCCGACGTGGCACGCCTCGTCGAGGAACCGGGCGAGCGCGTCCTCCTCGGCCGCGTACTGCGCCGTCGCGGCCTTCACCGACTCGGGGTCGCGCAGCCCGTTGCGGAACACGTCGACCGCGCCTGCGATGACCCAGGCGAGGATGCCTGGGGCCTCCTCGGTGATGAGCATCAGGTCCAGGTCCTCGATGACCTCCTGGGGGGTGCGGACGAACGGCATGAGGCGCAGGCGGCGCCAGAACGATTTGCCACCTGCGCTCACGCGGGGCTGGTGGTTGCCCATGAGCCAGAGCTTGTGCGTGGGCTCGAAGGTGAAGTGGTCCTGCCGCATGAACCTTGCGGTGAGCCCGTCGCCTCCGGTGAGCTCCTTCACCTTGGCCTCGTCGAACTTGGCTTCCTGGTTGACCTCGCTCGCGATGACGAGGCGCAGCCCGTGGAGTCGGGCGATCTCGGTCTCGTGGCGCTGCCCGCCGGCCATGAGGAACGCGTTGGGCGCGGTGGCCGCGTAGTCGCCGAGGATGTTGCGGAGCACGTTGAGGAACACGCCTTTGCCGTTGCCGCCGCCTCCGTGGAGGAAGGGCAGGACGTGCCACTTGACGCTGCCGGACGCGGAGTATCCGGCCATGCGCTGCACGTACCGCAGCAGCTCCTGGTCGCCGCCGAACGTCTCGTCGAGGAACCGATCCCACTTCGGGGTGGGCGCGTCCGTATCGGGGGCGACGCTGGTGGACCGGGTGTGCATCTCCTCGGGGTTGGGCGGCCGTACGTCCCCAGTGGCCAGGTCGACCGCGCCCGCGGGGGTGTTGAGGAGCATGTGGTGTGCGTCGAGGGTGGCCGCGGAGGCGACGATGCGCGGGTCGGTCGTCGCCATGCTGACCATGGCGGAGATGCCTGGGGCGGAGAGGGACCGGGCGCGGTGCTTGGCTTGGCCTTCCCCGTTGGGGAGTTGGCGGGCGATGGCGCGGGCCATCTCGCGGACCAGGCCGGCCTCGTCCCATGCCCAGCGGTGCCCGTCCCATCGGAGCCACCGGCCGCGCTGGGGTACGAAGCGGATGTCCTGCTCGTGCTCGTCGACGAGGCGGAGCGCGTTCCCGTCGTCGGTGCGGGTGTACGTGCCGGGGCTGTCACGGGCGGCCGGGTGCTGGACGACGTTGAGCGCGTTCGCCCCGTGCGTCGCAGGCTGCTGGTTGGGCACCGCGGTGAGGTGACGTACTGGCTCGGGCGCGGGTGCCCCGTAGCTCTGGCGGCGCAGCGCGGAGGCGGCGGCCGAGTGGTTGCCTCCGTGGTTGAGGAGGGCGTACGCGCCGAACTTGGTGTAGGGGATCTCTGCGGCGAACTCGGTGCTGGTGGTGAAGACGTACAGCCGATCGCGGTCCATGGACCGCCCGGTGGTGGCCGAGGGTTCGCGCCCGTCCTTCCCGGGACGCTGCCAGTACGACGTCTGGCCGCTGGTGAACATCAGCTTCCACCCGTGCGGCTGGAGGATGTCCGCCCAGGTGGCGCGCTGCTCGAAGTCGTCCCCCGGGGTGAGCCCGCCCGGGGGGAAGTCCCCGCTGGGGCTGCTGCTGAAGAGGAACGCTGCGGCCTCGTCGAGGGGGGCGTTGACCTGCGCGGTGATAATTTCGCGCCCGGAGTTAAGGGTCGGCTCGTCGGCCGGGACGGTGTCGAGCATGCGGCACACGGTGTGGAGCGCCTGGTGCTCGTCCGGGGTGATGGTGGGGATGGTCGCGGGCCCGCCGGCCAGCAGCTCGTAGGGCAGCCCTGTCGCGTGGACGGTGCCGTGGCTGGGTGCGGTGACGACGAACCCGCCTTCGCCGCGGGTCTCGATGAGCGGCCGGATGATGCGCTTGTGCGGGTGGCGTACGAGCAAGTCGCGCTCGGCGTCGGTCAGCTCGTGCTCGTGGGCCAGGCGACTGGCCAGCTTGGTGTTGCCCGGGACGGGTGCCCCGTCGAGGAGGTAGTGGAGGTGGAGGCCGCCGGAGGGGGAGCGCTCCAGCCACCCGGTGGCGAGGCGCTCCCACAGCTCGGCGAGCCCGGACCCGAGGAGGATCTCGACCAAGCGATCGAGGACGCCCTCGGTGACGGCGCGGCCCTCGAGCTCCAGCATTTCCAGGCCACCGGATACGGCGCCGCAGACGATGCCGATGCCCGGGTACCCGTTGGCGAAGATGGCGCGGACCTGTTCCTCGGTGGCGCGCTCGCTCTGCGCCGTCTTCCAGGTGCCACGCGGGTGCTTGCTTCCGTCGGTGCGGACGGGCACGACTGAGCAACCGGCAGTGTGCAGCGTGAGCGCTGCGGCGAGCGTGTCCGGTGACGTGCTCAAGAGGGCTGCTCCTTGCTGTGGTGCTGAATCCAGGGGGGAGTGCCCGCCCCGGGCGTCGAACTCCGGGGCGCCGGCCTGACTACCGGTCGGGCGGGACATCAGGCGGCGACGCTGGTGAGCTGCTCGTGCAGGGCGGCGCACGCGTCGCACGAGCAGGTCCGGACGATGGGCGCACCGCTCATGGAAGCGAGTCCTTCGCCGGGCGGGATGAGCCGCTCGATGGGCTGCCCCTTTGTGTCGAAGGTGGGGATGACCTCCGGGTCCGGGCTGGGTGTGCAGCCTCGGCCGCAGGAGGCGCCAGAAGCGGCCTGGCAGGTTCCGGCGGGTCCTTCTCCGCTGTGCTGGAGGTCGCTGTGTCCGCAGCCGCAGCGGTGTCCGATGTAAGCCATCAGGTGGTTCTCCTTGCTGGTCGGGTGGCCCGCCCGCAGCCGCGTGGCGGGGGGATGGGCAGCGGCTGCGGGCGGTGCTGATGGGCGGGGGACTAGAACGGGGGTGCGGCGCCTGCGGGCTGGGCGGCTGCGGCTGCCTGCTGCTGGGCGAGGAGTGCCGCGGTGGCGGGGTTGGCCATGGCTGCCTGGTGCTGCTGCGGGGTGAGCCCCGGGACGGCGGCCGCCGCGGGGGGTGCGTACTGCTGCGGCGCGGCGGGCTGGACGGTGCCCGGGTCCGGGGTGTGCAGCGCGTTGGTGGCCGCCGGGACGTACTGCGCCGCGTACTGCTTGGCGGGGCTCATGCCGGGGCCGGCCGCCGGGAGTTCGTGGGTGAAGGTGACGGTCAGGGTCCCGTCGACTTCCAGCCCGGGCGCCCCGGAGGCGCGGACCGCGTCGGCGATGGCGTTCTTCATCTGGCCCTTGACGAAGAGTCGCCGGCGCCCGTCGTCGTCCACGTTCTGCGGGTCGCGCTCTTGGGTCTGGACGGTGACGACGAGCTGCTTCATGGGGTTGCCGTCCTTCCAGAACTTGAGGCTGCCGTCCTTGATGTCGCGCTGCTGCTCGACGGTCGGCTTCTGGGTGAGGCGCCCGGTGATGGTGGCTCCGGGGGTGGGGAACTTCCCGGTGGGGGCGCCGCCGCCGCCCATGAGGAAGTCGTCTGCGCTCTGCTGCTGGTGCGGTGTGGTCATGGTGTGTGTGTGCTCCTGTGTCAGGCGATGAGCGCTTCGAGTGAGGCGCCCGCGTTGGTGGATGTGGCCCCGGGGCAGCCGACGGAGAGGTCGGTGCTTCCGGGCTTGAGCCACGGGCAGAACCGGCAGTTGGGCTTGTCCGGGATGGGGATGAGGGACCAGCGCTCGGGGTTGGACTCGGGGTCCAGCTCGATGACGCGGTCGCGGATACGGTCGAGCCGGGCGAGCGCGTTGAGGGCGACGGTCCTGTCGTAGGGCTCGGACCACACGTGGACCTTGAGCTGGTGGTACCGGGCGATGAAGACGACGACGACGCGGTCGACTTGCTCGCCGGCGTTTTCCTGGCCGAGCCCGTAGAGGTGGGCCTGGACCCGGTACTTCACCCCGGGGCCTTGCCTGCGGTACTTGTCGTGGCTGCTGGTGCCGACGAGCTTCCAGTCGAGGTTGGCCTTGATCAGCCGGTCGTACAGGTCCGCGCTGCCCGCGAGCCTGGCCGTGGGGATGGGGCTGTCTCGCACGGTGACGCGGGCCTCGACCTTGTAGCGGGACCCACCCAATGCCTCATTGCGGGCGTCGAACTTCTCGCCCATGTAGAGGTGGAACCCGGTGCCGATGATCGCGGCGATCGGGTCGCGGTCGGTGTTGGTCTCGGGCCAGTCGAGGACCTTGTACGAAAGCTGCCGTTCGCACGGCTCCCCGACCTCGCTCGGGCCGATGGCCTTCTGCATGGTCCGGGCGCTGTTGGCGTCCGCGTCGATGATGAACTGGCCGATGCGCTCGGCCAGGGACTGGCTGTACTCGTCGTTCCCGGTGGCGATCATTCGGCCTCCGTTGTGGTGGTGCAGGTCCAGCAGGTGCGGGACCCGTCGGGGTGGAACGCGTGGACGCGGCGCCCGGGGCAGGTGTCGCACCACGCGGTGTCGTTGTTGTCGAGCTGCCCTGCGGCGAGGAGTGCGGCGATCGGTGCCAGGTCCGCCTCGACCCGGGACGCGCGGTGCTTGCCGCGCGGGAGGACCAGCGACACCAGGCGGGCGATGCGTCGGCCGGCCATCACTCGGCCTCGTGCTTCGCGTAGTTCGGCCTGTACGAGACGCGCCCGGGCTGGTTGTGCTCGATCAGGTAGCCGAGTGCGGCGAGGTGCTGGAGCACGAGGCGGACCCGGTAGCGGGACGCGTTGGGGGCGAGGTTGGCGACGACCCAGCGGTGCGCGCGGCCGGTGGTCCACTCGCCGCCGGTGCCGAGGATGTGGTCGTAGAGGCGGGTGGCCCGGTCGTCGAGGTGGGGAGTGGATTCGCCCTGCTCGGCGGCGCCGGCCATGCGGCGGACCAAGTCCTCCGCGAGTTCCATCCCGTCCGCAGCAGCAGCGGAGCGGCGGGTGTCTGCCAGCATCTCGATGACCTCGGTCAGCACGTCGGCGCGGGACGGGGCCAGCCACCGGGCGACCTTCGCGCGGGTCTCCGGGTCCAGCAGCAGGGCCACCGGGCGCCCGTCCTCGGCGATGCACCCGATGGTGAGGATCGGCTCCTCCTCGGGCGCGGGCTCCATCGCCACGTCGAACCGGGACACGATGAGCGGGTCGTGGTCGGTCATCAGATGCCTCCGAGCAGGATCGAGAGCGCCAGGAACGCGGCGCAGCATGCGGCGAAGAGGACGAGGTACGCGGTGACGATCACGCGGTCACCTGCCTCTGCTGCTTGGCGAGGAGGTCGCGCAGCTTGCGGACGGACTCGATGCGGCGCGGGTCCGGCAGGGCGCCGGCCTTCTCGGTCAGCGCGTACGCGATCGGGTCCTCGTCGACCGTCCGCGTACTCCCGTCACCGGACTCGGCGTCCAACTCGGACGCGCGGAGGGCCAGCGTCAGCTCGGCGAGCGCGGCGTTCGTCGTGTGCCGCTCACCCAGCAGCGAAGCCACCTGCTCCCGCAGGGCCTCCAACTCGGCCGCGATCTCCGGGGACTGGAGCATCCCGGCCGCGTCGATGGCGAACGCGATCCCCATCGGGGTGCGTGCACCGTTGGCCTGTGCCCGGCAGATCAGTTCCGCCAGCTGGTTCAGGGCGCGAGTGTTCATGCCGACACCTGCGCCGTGTCGGCCACAGCCGAGGCCGGCATCAGCGACCAGGCCGTCACCTGCACCCCGCGGTGAAGTCCGCCGCACGCCTCGGTGAACACCCCGTCGTCGTCCTGGACGGTGGTGGTCACGTCCAGGTACAGCTCGTCCGCGAACCGGGCCACGGCAGCGGCGTCGCGGTGGAAGTAGAAGCGGAGCGTCGCCTCGTCCGGCGCGACGTCCGCGCAGGTGACGGCGAAGTGGGTGGGGATGACGGTCGTCTCGCTGAGGATGGTCTCTGCCAGCGACAGGGCCGCCATGTAGTTCATGCGGCGAACGTCGATGCTGTCCGGCTGGACCGGGTCGGTAGTCTGTGTGATCACGGTGTCCTCGTTTCTCGTGTGGATGAGGTGCCGAGGGGCTGCCATGGACCTGATCCGTCCGGGCGGCCCCGCTTTGCGTTGTGGGTCAGGCGGCGCGCGGTGCGGGCACGCTGACCACGGGGTGACGGACGGACTCGAAGACCGCGTGCAGCTGCATCAACTGCTCAGGGCGAAGAGCCGGAGCCGCGTCAACCGATTCCTTGATGGCCTTCACGGCGGCCGGGCCGAGTCGCTTCTCAGCAGCGGCGCGGCTGAACGGGGCGGCGGCGGTCATGTCGTCACCGACAGGCCCGGCATCCGGGAGACGCTCAACTCAGCGCGCTCGATGGGGATGAACAGGACGAGCAGGTCCACACCGAGGGCCGCAGCGATGGCATGGGCGGCGTCCGAGTAGACGCCTTCCTGCTCTCCGGTGAGGAGGTTGCCGATGGTTCCGTGCGGGACGCCGGCGCGGCGGGCGAGCTGTCGCACGCTCACTGCGTCGCCGCGTCCGGTGCGCTTCATCAGCGTCTCCAGGAGACCGATGCTGACGAGCTTGTAGCGGAGTACAGGTGTGGTCACGTCCACCTCGTGCAGTAGTTCGTTGCACTGCTTGGATGGATAGAGCATTGCATAGCTTGGACGGATCGTCCAGCGTCTTGGATGTGGTGTGTTGATTCGGTCAAATACGAGAGGCGACCTAGTCATGGTTGCCTTACTGCATGGACAATCTGTCCAGCGCGTGAAATGACCAGCACGCGCCATCAGGGGGGATGCAGCTCGCGCCACCCTGGCCCCATGGACACCCCACGGCCCATGACCAGACTCGGAGTGGCAGGATGAGCCTCATGGCTGCTGAAGATCGCGCCCCAGCCCCAAGTGGGAGGACCCAACTCACGGACCTTGTGCGTGAGCGGAAGTCCGCACTTGGGCTGAGCTATGACCGCCTCGCGAAGCGATGCATCGACCCCGAAAGTGGCGAGCAAACGGTGAAGTCATCGTGGCTGCACCGTTTGGCCACGGGAGAGCCGGTCATCTCTCCAGACTTGGCTCAGTTGCGCGGCATGGCGGCCGGTCTCGATGTCCCGTTGGGGCGAATTCAGGACGCGGCGGGCAGCCAGTTTTTCGGCATCGACGTGGTGACGGCGCGGTCGGGTGAGGTGCGGGCCCTGGTGGAGCGGGCGGACCGCATGTCCCCTGAGCAGCTCGAACAACTCATGCGCCTGCTGGACGCCTTCACCTCGCGCGACTAACCCGCCTTGGCATATTCCTCTGGCCAAAGCGTGCACGCAGAGTGGTTCCTTGTTGTACGTGTAGTCAGAAGTGATTGAAGGTGACAGGATTCCACTGCATCCGCCTGGGGGGCGCGACGTCAGATAGCCTGCTGAGGCGTTCGGTCGAACGTGCGATCGAACGGTAGGCCGCGCCAATGGGGGTCTCATGGAGGACAGCGGAAGTCACGTACGCCTGCGTGTCGAGCTGAGCGAGCTGGTCCCCGAGGGGACCGGCGTGGTCCGAGTGCAACGGCCAGACGAGACACTGCTGGTAGTGCGGCCCAATGAGCCGCTGACCCCAGCGCTCACCGCCGAGATCAATCGCCACCTCGCCCACGGGCACGCAAGGATCCTTGGCGCCGACCCCTCCCAGTCCGAGGACACGGCCAGACCGCACCCCCGGACTGAATTTTAAGAGTGTCTTTCGCGCGCCTTCGATCTTGCTGTCGCGGTGGCCGTGCTGGGGGCGGCGGAGCGGATCGATCCCCGGGAGATCACAGATCTGGTGATGATCGGGGAGCTGGGACTCGACGGGCGGGTCCGGCCGGTGCGCGGCATCCTGCCAGCCGTCCTCGCCGCGGCCGAAGCCGGGTACCGGCAGGTCGTCGTACCGGAACAGACGGCGGCGGAGGCCGGGTTGGTGCCCGGGGTCTCGGTTCTCGGGGTGCGGAGCCTGCGCCAGCTCATCGCCGTACTGACCGGGGCCGAAGTGCCGGAGGAGGCGCGGGACGAGGAAGGGCGGCCCGACGCCATGCTCGCGGGGCTGATGGTGCCGGGCGCCGGGGTGGGGACCGGGCTGGCCATCGGCGACCGAGGAGGTGACGGCGGCCCGGACCTCGCGGATGTCGCGGGGCAGCACGCGGCTCGTACCGCCCTTGAGGTCGCTGCCGCGGGTGGCCACCATCTGCTGCTCCACGGGCCGCCGGGCGCGGGCAAGACGATGCTGGCTGAGCGGATGCCGGCCGTCCTGCCGCCGCTGACCCGGCAGGAGTCGCTGGAGGTGACCGCCGTGCACTCGGTGGCGGGCATCCTGCCGCCCGGCGAGCCGCTGGTCAGGACAGCGCCGTACTGCGCCCCGCACCATTCGGCGACGATGCAGTCGCTGGTGGGAGGCGGCAACGGACTGCCGAGGCCGGGGGCCGTCTCGCTGGCGCACCGCGGGATTCTCTTTCTGGACGAGGCTCCAGAATTCAGCGGGCGGGCACTGGACTCCTTGCGTCAGCCGTTGGAGTCCGGGCACGTGGTCGTGGCGCGCAGCGGGGGTGTGGTGCGGCTGCCCGCCCGGTTCCTCATGGTCCTGGCGGCCAATCCGTGCCCCTGCGGACGGCACACCCTGAACGGCTCGGGGTGCGAGTGCCCGCCGTCGGTGATCCGCAAGTACCAGGCGCGGCTGTCGGGGCCGCTGCTGGACCGGGTCGACCTGCGGGTGGGCGTGGAGCCGGTGCGGCGGGCCGATCTGCTGGGCCAGGGCGGGCGGGGTGAGCCGACGGCGGTGGTCGCGGAGCGGGTGCGGGAAGCGAGGGCGCGGGCGGCGGCGCGGCTGGAGGGCACCCCGTGGAACACGAATAGTGACGTGCCGGGGCACGAGTTGCGTACGCGCTGGCAACCGGCGGCCGGCGCCCTCGGCGCGGCCGAGCGGGACATGGAACGCGGGCTGTTGACGGCCCGTGGCCTCGACCGGGTGCTGCGCGTGGCCTGGAGCGTCGCAGACCTGGCGGGCCGCGACCGGCCCGACGCAGGCCATGTCGACCTGGCGCTGGAGCTGCGTACGGGGATCGCGCGGGGCGCGCCCGCGCTGATGGGAGGCGCGGGATGAGCGGGCGAGCGGGCGAACAGACCGCCGAGGAAACCGGTGTGGGAACGGGCGAGGGGACTGGCGAGGTGATGTCCGAGGGGGCGGTCGGCGGCTTGGGGCAGGGATCCGGCCAGGCAGTGGGCGATCTCGAGAGGCTGGCGAGAGCGGCGTTGACCCGGGTCATCGAGCCCGGGGACGAGGTCGGCGGGCGGTGGCTTCGGGAGTGCGGGGCGGTGGAGCTGATGCGCAGGCTGACCTCGCTCGATTTCGACGATGCGGCCGAGGTGCTGACCGGCGTGACGGGGAAGCGGCTCGGCGGCTACCGGATGCGGGCGGCGGCCGCCGACCCCGTGCGTGACCTGGCGGCAGTGGCCGAGGTCGGCGGCCGCTTCGTCTGCCCCGGCGACGAGGAGTGGCCCGGGCAGCTCGACGACCTGGGTGACGGCAGACCGGTCGGGCTGTGGGTGCGGGGGCGGCCGCATCTGCGGATGTGGGCGCTGCGGTCCGTCGCCCTCGTCGGGGCACGGGCCTGCACGTCGTACGGCGCGCACATGGCGGCGTCACTGGGCGCCGGGCTCGCGGAGCGCGGCTGGGTCGTGGTGTCCGGGGCGGCGTTCGGGGTTGACGGCGCCGCCCATCGGGGGGTGCTGGCCGCAGGCGGCGCCACCGTGGCGGTGCTGGCGTGCGGGGTCGACGTGGTGTATCCGCGCGGGCATGCGGAGTTGATCGGACGCATCGCCGAACAGGGCCTGGTGGTCGGCGAGTTGCCGCCCGGCGGGCATCCCACACCCAGCCGGTTCATCCTCAGGAACCGGGTGATCGCGGCCCTTACCCGGGGCACGGTCGTCGTGGAGGCGGAGTACCGCAGTGGCTCGCTGGTCACGGCGCGCAGCGCGCAGCGGCTCGGGCGTTTCACGATGGGCGTGCCGGGCCCCGCCACCAGTGGACTCTCGGCCGGCGTGCACGAACTGCTGCGGGGCGAGGGTGTGCTGGTCACCGACGCCGCGGAGGTGGTGGAACTGGTCGGGGACATCGGCGATCTGGCCCCGGCGCGCCGGGGGCCCGTACTGCCCAGGGATCTGCTGGATCCCCTCGCGGCACTCGTGCTGGAGTCCCTGCCGGCCCGGGGCTCCGTCGACGCGCGCGGCGTCGCCCGCGGAGCGGGGACCACCCCCGACGACGCGCTCGGCAAGCTGTACGAACTGCACTCCTTGGGGTTCGTTGAACGCAGGGGTGACGGCTGGCAGTTGACGCCCGGGGCCATACACCATGCGAACGTGCGGCGAGGCGGTACTTGACCAGCGGCATTCGGGTGAAAAGGTACTGGTGATGACCTTCTCAGCCCTCCCGGACCGCTCTCCGGGGCTGTCGTACACGTTGACGGCCCCGGGGCGGGGTGTGCCTCACGGCATTCATCTTGAAGGGGGGCATCCCATATCCTGCGCGGACTGCGACACCTCAGTCACGCTACGCTCACGAGGTTCCCGCCCAGACGCACGATCCCCCCGACGTCACAGCAGAACGGCTCAAGGCAACGCATGCCCCAGCACACCTCCGGGTCTGACCGCGCGGCAGTGCCACACGCGGCGCGTGGCAGCGTGCGGCCCCCCGCACCCTCGTCGCTCGACGAGTTGTGGCGGTCGTACAAGACCACGGGCGACGAGCGGCTGCGGGAGCAGCTGATCCTGCACTACTCGCCGCTGGTGAAGTACGTCGCGGGGCGGGTGAGCGTCGGGCTGCCGCCCAATGTCGAGCAGGCCGACTTCGTCTCGTCCGGAGTCTTCGGGCTCATCGACGCCATTGAGAAGTTCGACATCGAGCGGTCGATCAAGTTCGAGACATACGCGATCACGCGCATCCGCGGCGCCATGATCGACGAACTGCGGGCGCTGGACTGGATCCCGCGTTCGGTGCGACAGAAGGCCAAGGCGGTCGAGCGCGCCTACACGACGCTGGAGGCGCAGTTGCGCCGTACGCCCTCCGAGAGCGAAGTCGCCTCGGAGATGGGCATCCTGCTCGAAGAACTCCATGCTGTTTTCAGCCAGTTGTCGCTGGCGAACGTCGTCGCCCTGGAGGAGTTGCTGCACGCCGGGGGTGAGGGTGGCGACCGGCTGAGCCTCATGGACACGCTGGAGGACACGCACGCCGACAACCCGGTCGAGGTGGCCGAGGACCGGGAGTTGCGCCGGCTGCTGGCCCGGGCGATCAATACGCTGCCCGAGCGGGAGAAAACCGTGGTCACGCTGTACTACTACGAAGGCCTCACGCTGGCTGAGATCGGCAATGTGCTGGGGGTCACCGAGAGCCGGGTGAGCCAGATCCACACGAAATCGGTCCTCCAGCTGAGGGCGAAGCTGGCCGACGCGGGGCGTTGACCGCGGCGCTGAATCGTCCCTGCCGCGCTCGTTGAGTCGTCCGTTACGTCGTCGGGTGCGTCGTCATCGCGGCGGCTCATCCGTAGAGTGGGACCGTGCCAAGGATTCGAGCGGCCTCGGTGGCCGAGCACCGGACGATGCAGCGCGGCGCCCTGCTGGACGCCGCCCGCTCCCTGCTGTCCGAAGGCGGTACGGAAGCGCTGACCTTCCCCGCCCTCGCTGAGCGCACCGGGCTCGCCCGGTCGTCCGTGTACGAGTACTTCCGATCGCGGGCCTCTGTGGTTGAGGAGCTGTGTGCGGTCGACTTCCCGGTTTGGGCTGCGGAGGTCGAGAACGCCATGGAGTCGGCCGATACGCCGGCGGGCAAGGTCGAGGCGTATGTACGGGCGCAGCTGGTCCTGGTCGGCGACCGGCGTCACCGGGCCGTCGTCGCGATCTCCGCGAGTGAGCTCGATGCGGGTGCGCGGGAGAAGATCCGCGCTGCGCACGGTGGGCTGGTGACGATGATCGTCGCGGCGCTGGGGGAGCTGGGGCATGAGCAGCCCCGGCTGGCGGCGATGATGCTTCAGGGGGTTGTTGACGCTGCGGTGCGTCGTATTGAACTTGGTGCGGCCGAGGATCCGGGCGTGATCGCGGATACGGCTGTCGCTATGGCGCTGCGGGGCGTCCAGGGCTGACCCTCGGCTCGCGCCTGCGGCGGTCCTTTCCCCACCCCGCCCTCGTCCCGAACTGGGGCAAGCCCCAGACCCCAGACCGCACAGACGCCCTCCGGGCGTGTCCTCGAACGCCGGACGGGCCGAAGGGGGCCGGGGGTAGCTGGGGCCAGCCCCAGACCCCGCTCCTCAAACGCCGGAGGGGCTGGACTTTGCCCGTCGGTCGGGTCGGCTGCCGTCGGCGCCGGAGGCTGCGGGAAGCCGAAGACCGGCAGCAGCCGTGGCGGACCCCGGTGGAGCAGATGGGGTGGGAGCAGCATCAAGGGGTTCAGGTAGGTCTTGCCTCGGAGTAGGCCCCAGTGCAGGCAGGCGGTCGGGCAGTGGAACGGGCCGGGCTGGAGTACGGCCACCACTTGGCCCGCGGTTACCTCGTCGCCCTTCGCCACCAGCGCGCGCACCGGTTCGTACGTCGTGCGCAGGGGTGGGTCGCCCGTGTCCGGCAGGGTGATGGACAGGACTCCGCGTCCGGCTACCGGGCCCGCGAACGAGACCCGGCCGGCGGATGACGCCCGTACCGGGTCTCCCGGCGCCGCCGCCAGGTCCACGCCGCGGTGGCCCGCCGCGTAGGGGGACGGGGGTGGCTCCCAGGCCCGTACGACCAGGGGGCGCTCGCCCACCGGCCACACCGCCGCCTCCGGGAGCCGGGTGGACATCGCGGTCATGAGGATCAGTACCAGCGCCGTCATGGGGTGCATGACCGAACCGTCGCGTGATCGGGCGATTCGTGGGGATCATGGCCCCGATCTGTGGATTGGCGGCCGGTTGTGGACATCGCCGTCACCCGGCACCGCATAGGTCCCGTACACTTCTTGTGGCGATCCGGGTCACCGGGTCGACTTCGCACGCCCCGCCACCACACCCTCTTTGCGGTCGGTGGCCGCGCCGCTCGGTCCCTTGTGGCACGGCGCATGGGGCGTCAGGCGTGACCGCAATCCTGCGGTCGCGGCAAACCGAGTAACTCAAGGAGTACGGCCATGGCCGTCGTCACGATGCGGGAGCTGCTGGAAAGCGGCGTCCACTTCGGTCACCAGACCCGTCGTTGGAACCCGAAGATGAAGCGATTCATCTTCACGGAGCGCAACGGCATCTACATCATCGACCTGCTCCAGTCGCTGTCGTACATCGACCGCGCCTACGAGTTCGTCAAGGAGACCGTCGCCCACGGCGGCTCCATCATGTTCGTCGGCACCAAGAAGCAGGCGCAGGAAGCGATCGCCGAGCAGGCGACGCGCGTGGGCATGCCCTACGTCAACCAGCGCTGGCTCGGCGGCATGCTGACCAACTTCTCCACCGTCTACAAGCGCCTTCAGCGTCTGAAGGAGCTTGAGCAGATCGACTTCGAGGATGTGGCCGCGTCCGGCCTCACCAAGAAGGAGCTCCTGGTTCTCTCCCGCGAGAAGACCAAGCTGGAGAAGACCCTTGGCGGTATCCGCGAGATGTCCAAGGTGCCCAGCGCCGTCTGGATCGTGGACACCAAGAAGGAGCACATCGCCGTCGGTGAGGCGCGCAAGCTCCACATCCCGGTCGTCGCGATCCTCGACACCAACTGTGACCCCGACGAGGTCGACTACAAGATCCCGGGCAACGACGACGCGATCCGCTCCGTCACCCTGCTCACCCGCGTGATCGCCGACGCCGTCGCCGAGGGCCTCATCGCCCGTTCCGGCGCCGCGACCGGCGACCAGAAGCCGGGCGAGAAGGCCGCTGCCGAGCCGCTCGCCGAGTGGGAGCGCGACCTGCTCGAGGGCGACAAGAAGGCTGATGAGGCCGCTCCGGCCGCCGACGCCGAGGCCGCTGTCGAGACCTCCGCCGAGACCGAGAAGGTCGCCGACGCCGAGCAGGCCGACGAGGCTGCCGCTCCGGCCGTCGACGCCGAGCAGGCCGACGAGGCTGCTGCCCCGGCCGCCGAGGCCGAGCAGGCCTGACACCCGTCACGGTTGACGACGGCGGGGGAGGGCGCGACGAGCGCCCGCCCCCGCCGCCACCCGTAGATCTTCGCTTCGACTTCGAGAGAGATTCACAAATCATGGCGAACTACACCGCCGCGGACGTCAAGAAGCTCCGTGAGCTCACCGGCGCCGGCATGATGGACTGCAAGAAGGCGCTCGACGAGGCCGACGGCAACGTCGACAAGGCCGTCGAGGCCCTGCGCATCAAGGGTCAGAAGGGCGTCGCCAAGCGCGAAGGCCGTTCTGCCGAGAACGGTGCCGTCGTCTCCCTCATCTCCGAGGACAAGACCTCCGGCGTCCTGCTCGAGCTGAAGTGCGAGACGGACTTCGTCGCCAAGGGTGACAAGTTCCAGGCCGTCGCCAACACGCTCGCCGCGCACGTCGCCAAGACGTCCCCGGCCGATGTCGCGGCGCTGCTCGCCTCCGAGATCGAGCCCGGCAAGACCGTCCAGGCGTACGTCGACGAGGCCAACGCCAACCTCGGCGAGAAGATCGTCCTGGACCGCTTCGCGCAGTTCACCGGCGGTTACGTTGCCGCGTACATGCACCGCACCATGCCCGACCTCCCGCCGCAGGTCGGCGTGCTCGTCGAGCTGGACAAGGAAAATGCCGAGATCGCGAAGGATGTCGCTCAGCACATCACCGCGTTCTCGCCGAAGTACCTGAACCGCGACGAGGTCCCGGCCGAGACGGTCGAGAACGAGCGTCGCGTCGCCGAGGCCACCTCCCGCGAGGAGGGCAAGCCCGAGGCGGCTCTGCCGAAGATCGTCGAAGGCCGTGTCAACGGTTTCTTCAAGGACGTCGTCGTGCTGGAGCAGCCGTTCGCCAAGGACAACAAGAAGTCCGTCCAGAAGGTTCTGGACGAGGCCGGCGTCACGCTGAAGCGCTTCTCGCGCATCCGCGTCGGCGGCTGAGTCCGTACGCGATCGACCCAAGACCCCGATAGGGTCTGACGCAGTCGTCCGCGTGCGCGCCGGACGACCGCAGATCTGACGAGGAGGCCATTGCCGTGAGGGAACCGCGAGGATCCACCGGCAATGGCCTTCTTCGTATGTGCACGAGGAGATCTCCATGAAACAGGGCGCGGACGCCAAACAGTCTGCCGACGACAAGATCGACAACGGCAAAAAGGTCGGCCGCTTCATGCTGAAGCTGTCCGGTGAGGCGTTCGCCGGCGGTGGAGGGCTCGGCGTCGATCCCGACGTCGTGCACAAGATGGCGCGTGAGATCGCCGCGGTCGTACGCGACGGCGCCGAGATCGCCGTCGTCATCGGCGGCGGCAACTTCTTCCGTGGTGCCGAGCTCCAGCAGCGCGGCATGGACCGGGCGCGCTCGGACTACATGGGCATGCTCGGTACGGTCATGAACTGCCTCGCCCTCCAGGACTTCCTGGAGAAGGAGGGCATCGACTCCCGCGTCCAGACCGCCATCACCATGGGCCAGGTCGCGGAGCCGTACATCCCGCTGCGCGCCGTACGCCACCTGGAGAAGGGCCGCGTCGTCATCTTCGGCGCCGGTATGGGCATGCCCTACTTCTCCACGGACACCACCGCGGCGCAACGCGCCCTGGAGATCGACGCCGAGGCCCTGCTCATGGGCAAGAACGGTGTGGACGGCGTCTACGACTCCGACCCCAAGAAGAACCCGGACGCGGTGAAGTTCGACGCGCTGGAGTACGGCGAGGTGCTCGCCCGCGACCTCAAGGTCGCCGACGCCACTGCCATTACCCTCTGCCGCGACAACGCGCTTCCGATCCTTGTCTTCGAGCTGCTGGCCGAGGGCAATATCGCGCGCGCCGTCAAGGGTGAGAAGATCGGCACCCTCGTGAGCGCGCAGGGCACCCGGAGCTGATCCGAAGCGCCCTGTGAGGGGATAGACAAAGCCCTGGCGGTCGGACACCGTGCAGGACAAGACGCGGGTTACGCCGGGCCTGAATGCTGAGTTCCGGGCCCACTCAAGACATGCAGGAGCAGTGGTGATCGAAGAAATCCTCCTCGAGGCCGAGGAGAAAATGGAGAAGGCCGTCGTGGTGGCCAAGGAGGACTTCGCCGCGATCCGCACCGGCCGTGCGCACCCGGCGATGTTCAACAAGATCGTGGCCGACTACTACGGTGCGCTGACGCCGATCAACCAGCTCGCCTCGTTCTCGGTCCCCGAGCCGCGGATGGCGATCGTGACGCCGTTCGACAAGAGCGCGCTGCGCAACATCGAGCAGGCGATCCGCGACTCCGACCTGGGCGTCAACCCCAGCAACGATGGCAACATCATCCGGGTGACGTTCCCCGAGCTGACGCAGGACCGCCGCAAGGAGTTCATCAAGGTCGCCAAGACCAAGGCCGAGGACTCCAAGATCTCGATCCGCGCCGTCCGCCGCAAGGCCAAGGAGACCCTCGACAAGCTCGTCAAGGACAAGGAGTCCGGCGAGGACGAGGTCCGCCGTGCCGAGAAGGAGCTCGACGACACCACCGCGAAGTACGCCGCGCAGGTGGACGAGCTGCTGAAGCACAAGGAAGCCGAGCTGCTCGAGGTCTGATGAACGACTCTTCCTGGGGGGCCCCGGCGCGCGGCGGCCACGCCGCTGCGTGGGGACCCTCCGACCAGGGGCCTGCCCCGGCGGGTCCCGCCTACGATGCGCAGCAGGCCGAGCAGACTCGCCCCATGCCCATCGTGCCGCCCGAGGAGCCCATGCCCACCCCGCCGCAGCCCCCGCAGAAGAAGCGTGCGGGGCGTGATCTGCGTGCCGCCATAGGGGTGGGCGCGGGACTCGGCGTGGTGATCGTCGCGTCGCTGTTCATCTGGAAAGCCGCTTTCGTCGGCGTGATAACGGTCGCCGTGGTGGTCGGGCTGTGGGAGCTGACTTCGCGGCTGGAAGAGCGCAAGGGGATCAAGGCTCCGCTGGTGCCGCTCGCGGTCGGCGGCGCGGCGATGATCGTGGCCGGGTACGTCAGGGGCGCGGAGGGCGCGTGGGTCGCCATGGCGCTCACCGCGCTCGCGGTGCTGGTCTGGCGGATGACCGAGTCGCCCGAGGGCTACCTCAAGGACGTTACGGCGGGCGTCTTCGCGGCGTTCTACGTGCCGTTCCTGGCGACCTTCGTCGCGATGATGCTGGCGGCCGACGACGGTGCGCAGCGGGTGCTCACCTTCCTGCTGCTGACGGTGGTCAGCGACACCGGGGCGTACGCCGTGGGCTGGCGCTTCGGCAAGCACAAGCTCGCGCCGCGGATCAGTCCCGGGAAGACCCGGGAAGGGCTGGGCGGCGCGGTTGCCTTCGCGATGGCGGCGGGCGCGGTGTGCATGGAGTTCCTCGTGCACGACGGGACCTGGTGGCAGGGACTCGTGATCGGTTTCGTGGTGGCCGCGAGTGCGACGCTCGGTGACCTCGGCGAGTCCATGATCAAGCGCGATCTCGGCATCAAGGACATGGGCACGCTGCTGCCGGGCCACGGCGGAATCATGGACCGGCTGGATTCGCTGCTGCCGACCGCTCCGGTGGTCTGGCTGCTGCTGGTGATCTTCGTCGGTACGGGCTGAGCTTGGGTTTTCGCTGTCAAGGGTCCGTCGTCCACAGGGCGACGGACCCTTTCTGTATGTCTGCGACACTGGTAAGACCATGCCTGTACCTGGAGAACTCACTTTCGTCGCGCCGCGCGGAGCCAAGAAGCCGCCGCGGCACCTCGCCGACCTCACGCCCGCCGAGCGCCGCGAGGCCGTGGCCGCGATCGGTGAGAAGCCGTTCCGCGCCAAGCAGCTTTCGCAGCACTACTTCGCGCGGTACGCGCACGACCCGGCGGAGTGGACCGACATCCCCGCCGGCGCGCGCGAGAAGCTCCAGGCGGAGCTGCTGCCCGAGCTGATGACCGTGCTGCGGCATGTCAGCTGTGACGACGACACCACCCGCAAGACCCTGTGGAAGATGCACGACGGGACGCTCGTCGAGTCCGTCCTGATGCGCTATCCGGACCGGGTCACGATGTGCATCTCGTCCCAGGCCGGGTGCGGCATGAACTGTCCGTTCTGTGCCACCGGGCAGGCCGGTCTCGACCGCAATCTGTCGACCGCCGAGATCGTGCACCAGATTGTCGACGGCATGCGCGCGCTGCGCGACGGTGAGGTTCCCGGCGGCCCCGCGCGGCTGTCCAACATCGTCTTCATGGGCATGGGTGAGCCGCTCGCCAATTACAAGCGTGTGGTCGGTGCGATCCGCCGGCTGACCGACCCGGAGCCGGACGGGCTCGGGCTGTCGCAGCGCGGCATCACCGTGTCGACCGTGGGCCTGGTGCCCGCGATGCTGCGGTTCGCCGACGAGGGCTTCAAGTGCCGCCTCGCCGTCTCGCTGCACGCGCCCGACGACGAGCTGCGCGACACCCTCGTGCCGGTCAACACGCGCTGGAAGGTGCGTGAGGTCCTGGACGCGGCATGGGAGTACGCCGAGAAGTCCGGCCGCCGTAGCTCCATCGAGTACGCCATGATTCGCGACATCAACGACCAGGCGTGGCGCGGTGACCTGCTGGGCCGCCTCCTCAAGGGCAAGCGGGTGCACGTCAACCTGATCCCGCTCAACCCGACCCCGGGCTCGAAGTGGACCGCGTCCCGTCCCGAGGACGAGAAGGCGTTCGTCGAGGCGATCGCAGCCCATGGCGTGCCCGTGACCGTACGGGACACCCGTGGCCAGGAGATCGACGGAGCGTGCGGACAGCTGGCGGCCACCGAGCGATAGGCCGGTGAGGGGCCCGTGTAACGTGGGCCGCACATTTACATATTCCGACAGGGGAGCGCCACAGCGCTGAGAGTGCGGTACGCCGCAGACCCTCTGAACCTTGCCCAGGTCATTCTGGGTAGGAAGTTCGGTCGCTACTCGAGCTGTTGCGCCCTGCCCGTTTTCTGCGGGCAGGGCCGCGTCTCTTCCTGGATGTGCCATCCCAGGAGGAATTCAGTGAGCACCACCAAGAAGTTCGCGGTCACGGCTCTGGCCGCGGCCCTCGGCGTCTCTACGCTCGCCGCATGCGGGGGCGGCAAGGACGACTCCGGGTCCGGCGACGGGCAGCAGAAGTCCAAGACCGTGACGCTCGTCAGCCACGACTCCTTCAACGCCTCCGACGCCGTACTGAAGGCGTTCACCAAGGAGACCGGCTACACGGTCAAGGTTCTCAAGAGCGGGGACGCAGGCGCCGCCCTCAACCAGGAGATCCTGACCAAGGGCTCACCGCGCGGCGACGTCTTCTTCGGCGTCGACAACACGCTGCTGTCGCGGGCGCTGGACAACGGAATCTTCACGCCGTACGAGGCCAAGGGGCTCGACGGGGTACCGGAAGATGTTCAGCTCGACAGTGGAAAGCACCGGGTCACGCCTGTCGACACCGGCGACATCTGCGTCAACTACGACAAGAAGTACTTCGCCGACAAGAAGCTCGCGCCGCCGAAGTCCTTCGACGACCTGATCAAGCCGGCGTACAAGAACCTCCTCGTCACCGAGAACGCCGCGACCTCGTCGCCCGGCCTCGGCTTCCTGCTCGGCACGGTCGGGCAGTACGGCGACGACGGCTGGCAGGGTTACTGGAAGAAGCTCAGGGCGAATGGCGTCAAGGTCGTCGACGGCTGGGAGCAGGCGTACAACGAGGAGTTCTCGGGGTCTGCCGGCGGTAAGAAGGCCAAGGCCGACCGGCCGCTCGTCGTCTCGTACGCCTCCAGCCCGCCCGTCGAGGTGCTGTACGCCGAGCCGCAGCCCAAGGAGGCGCCGACCGGCGTCGCGACCGGCACCTGCTTCCGGCAGACCGAGTTCGCCGGACTGCTGACCGGGGCGAAGAACGAGGAGGGCGGCAAGGCGCTCATCGACTTCCTCATCGGGCAGAAGTTCCAGGAGGACATGCCGCTGAACATGTTCGTGAACCCGGTGGTCAAGGACGCGAAGCTGCCCGAGCTGTTCACGAAGCACGGCGTGGTCGTCGACAAGCCGCAGACCGTGGCCCCGGACAAGATCGCCGACAACCGTGAGCAGTGGGTCAAGTCGTGGTCCTCGCTCGTCCTGAAGTAATCAAGGCGAAGGCGAAGGCGACCAGAGACGTGCGCGGGAGCGCGGTGCGGTTCGGTCTCCTGACCGTGCCCGTCGCGTTCTTCGCGGCCTTCTTCGCCTACCCCGTGGCCGCGATCGTCGGCCGCGGGCTCAAGGTGGACGGCGTCTGGCAGCTCGGCCGGATCGGTGAGGTGCTCGCCGATCCGCACATCGCGGATGTTCTGTGGTTCACGACCTGGCAGGCTCTCGCCTCGACCGGGCTGACTCTGCTGATCGCGCTTCCCGCTGCGTACGTCTTCGCCCGGCTCGACTTCCCCGGCAAGCAGCTGCTGCGCGCCGTGATCACTGTGCCGTTCGTGCTGCCGACCGTCGTCGTCGGGACCGCGTTCCTCGCGCTGCTCGGGCGGGGCGGGCTGCTGGACGAGCTGTGGGGCGTACGGCTCGACACCACCGTGTGGGCGATCCTGCTCGCGCACGTCTTCTTCAACTACGCGGTGGTCGTACGGACCGTGGGCGGCCTGTGGTCACAGCTCGACCCGCGTCAGGAAGAGGCCGCTCGGGTGCTCGGCGCGGGGCGGTTCGCCGCGTGGCGGCGGGTGACGCTGCCGGCGCTCGTGCCGGCCGTCGCGGCCGCGGCGCTGATGGTCTTCCTGTTTACGTTCACCTCCTTCGGCGTCGTGCAGATCCTCGGCGGGCCCGCCTACTCCACCCTCGAGGTGGAGATCTACAGGCAGACCGCGCAGTTCCTGGACCTGCCGACCGCTGCCGTGCTCACGCTGGTGCAGTTCGCGGCGGTGGGCGCGATCCTCGCCGTACACGCGTGGACCGTTCGGCGCAGGGAGAGCGCGCTGAAGCTGGTCGACGCGGCGCGGACCTCGCGGCCGCCGCGCGGGGCCGGGCAGTGGGCGCTGCTGGGGGGAGTGCTCGCGACGGTGGTGCTCCTGATTCTGGTGCCGCTCGGGGTGCTCGTCGAGCGGTCGGTGGACGGGCCGGACGGGTACGGGTTCGGGTACTACCGGGCGCTTCAGTCGGCGGCCGCGAGCGGGGGCACGTTCCTCGTACCGCCGCTGGAGGCGGTGTGGAATTCGCTCCAGTACGCCGTGGTGGCCACCGCCATCGCGCTGGTCGTCGGCGGGCTCGCGGCGGCGGCCCTGACCCGGCGGGCGGGGCGGCTGGTGCGCGGTTTCGACGCGCTGCTGATGCTGCCGCTGGGGGTGTCGGCGGTGACGGTGGGCTTCGGTTTCCTCATCACGCTCGACCGGCCGCCGCTGGATCTGCGTACGTCGTGGATTCTGGTGCCGCTGGCTCAGGCGCTGGTGGGTGTGCCGTTCGTCGTACGGACGATGCTGCCAGTACTGCGGGCGGTCGACGCGCGGCTGCGCGAGGCGGCGGCGGTGCTCGGGGCCTCGCCGCTGCGGGCGTGGCGGGAGGTCGACCTGCCGATGGTGCGGCGGGCGCTGCTCGTCGCCGCCGGGTTCGCCTTCGCCGTATCGCTGGGCGAATTCGGGGCGACCGTGTTCATCGCGCGGCCCGACAATCCGACGCTGCCGGTGGCGGTGGCGCGGCTGCTGGGGCGGGCGGGGGACCTCAACTACGGGCAGGCGATGGCCCTCAGCACGATTTTGATGGTGGTGTGCGCGGTGGCGTTGTTGGTTCTTGAGCGTGTTCGGCCCGACCGTTCCGGATCCGGGGAGTTCTGATGTTGCGGCTGGACGGGGCGACCGTACGGTTCGGGAAGCGGGCGGTGCTCGACTCCGTGGACCTGGAGGTCGCCGACCACGAGATCGTGTGCGTGCTCGGGCCGAGCGGCAGCGGGAAGTCCACGCTGCTGCGGGTCGTCGCGGGGTTGCAGGCGGCGGACGCGGGACGGGTGCTGCTCGACGGGCGCGACCAGCGCGGGGTGCCGGTGCACCGGCGGGGCGTCGGCCTGATGTTCCAGGATCACCAGCTCTTCCCGCAGCGGGATGTCGGCGGGAACGTCGCCTTCGGGCTGCGGATGCGGGGGGAAGGGAAAGCGGAACAGGCGCGGCGGGTCGGTGAGCTGCTGGAGATGGTCGGCCTGCCGGGCGCGGGGCGGCGCGCGATCAGCACGCTGTCGGGCGGTGAGCAGCAGCGGGTCGCGCTGGCGCGGGCGCTGGCTCCGGAGCCGAAGCTGCTGATGCTGGACGAGCCGCTGGGGCAGCTGGACCGGGGGCTGCGTGAGCGGCTGGTGGTGGAGCTGCGGCAGCTTTTCGGGCGGCTGGGTACGACCGTGCTGGCCGTCACCCATGATCAGGGCGAGGCGTTCGCGCTCGCCGACCGGGTGGTGGTCATGCGGGAGGGTCGGATCGCGCAGACCGGTACGCCGCTGGAGGTCTGGCAGCGACCGGCCTCCGAGTTCGTCGCGCGCTTCCTGGGCTTCGACAATGTGGTGGCGGCGACGGTCAGTGGCGAGGCGGCCAACACGGTGTGGGGCAAGATCCCTGTCCCGGCGGGGACGGCCCAGGGGGAGGCGCGACTCCTGGTCCGGCCGGCGGGCGTCAGGATGGTGCCGGCCGAGGACGGGCTGCCGTGCGTGGTGACGGGGCGGACGTTCCGGGGCAACCATGTCGCCGTACTGCTGCAGCCGGTGGGCGCGCCGCTGCTGGAGGCGGAGTGCGCGTTGCGGGACGCGCCGGACGAGGGGGCGGAGGTGGGGGTCGCCTTCGCGGCGGAGGAGGTTGTAGTGCTGGCGGGGTCCTCCGCCGGCGACGACGGGCCGCGGGGCGGCGGCGATCACAGCGAGCCGCGCACGGCGGATCGCCGCGTCTGACCGGGGCACGCGTATCGCCGTGGAGGTGTTCGGTGCGGGTGGCGCGGGCCGGCGCCACGCCGTACGACAGCGGTGGGGTTCGCGGCTTCGTTCGTACGGCGCGCGTGCTCCCGCCGTTCGTCGCCCGTAGGCCAGGGCCGCGCCGAGTGCGGACACCACTGCCCGTGCGGCGTACGCGATCGGCCACCACCGTGCGGTGCGGTCGGCCCAGGCTTCTGGGCTACTTGGACGAGAGACGGGCTAGCGCCTCCGGGGCCTCTTCGACTGTGTCGACCAGGGCGATGCGGGACTCCATCGGGCGGGCCTTCGCCAGGGACTGGAGGAGGGGCCACGTGGGGAGCTTCTCGGTCCAGTGGGCGCGGTTGACGAGGACCATGGGGGTCGGTTCGCCGCGTGACTCATAGTAGTTGGGCGTCGCGTTGTCGAAGATCTCCTGGACCGTGCCGGCCGCGCCGGGGAGGAAGACGACGCCGGCGTTGCAGCGTGCGAGGAGGCCGTCCTCGCGGGTGGCGTTGGCGAAGTACTTGGCGATGTGGCCGGCGAAGGCGTTCGGGGGCTCGTGGCCGTAGAACCAGGTGGGGAGGCCGATGGAGTCGCCTCCGGCCGGCCAGCGGTCGCGTACGTCGAAGGCGGTGCCGGCCCAGTCGGTGATGGAAGGGGTGAACGACGGGACCTTGGCGAGGAGTTCGAGGGCCTCGTCCAGTGCGGCGTCGTTCTGGAAGGGTGCCATGTACGCGCCGAGGTTCGCTGCCTCCATCGCGCCGGGGCCGCCGCCGGTGGCGACGGTCAGGCCGCTGCGGGCGAGTGTACGACCGAGGCGGGCGGCGCCGGCGTAGGCGCTCGTGCCGCGGCCCATGGCGTGGCCGCCCATGACGCCGACGACGCGGGCGCCGGCGAGGTGTTCGTCGAGGGCGTCGGAGACGGCGTCGTCGTGGATGGAGCGGAGCATCGAGGCGAATATGTCGCCGTCGGCCTTGGTGCGCTGGAACCAGGCGTAGGCGAGGGCGTCGGGTGTGGCCTCGTACCCCGCGTCCAGGTGCTCGAAGAGGGCGCCGGGCGTGTAGAGGAGCCCGCGGTAGGGGTCGAAGGGCAGGTCGGGGACGGGCGGGAAGACGAGCGCGCCGTCCGCGCGGACCTTGGCGAGGCCCTCGGGGTGCATGGGGCAGCCGAGGAATACGGCGCCGGCGGTGGCGACGGCGAGGAGGTCGGGCGTACGGGCCGTCAGGTCGACGGCCTGGACGCGGTAGCCGCGGAGCGAGCCGCGCGCGACGGCTTCGTCGAACTCGGCGAGGGTTTCGATCTCGCGATCGTGGGCGGGGTCCTGGGCGTCGTGGTCCGTGAGTTGAGGCACGCGGAAGATGCTAGGGGGTGGGGGGTGCGGTGCGGTGCCCCGGGACAGGCCCCGGAGGAGTGCGCGGGGTGACAGTGGCTTCGGGGTCGGTGCCGCGCTGCGGCGTCTCCTCGGGTGCCGAACGTTCGGGTACTCGGTTTTCTTCGGGGTGGTTGCGTTCGACACCCTGCGGGGAGCGCCCCAGCAAGTCCCCTCCTGGCACCTCGGTCCGCGAAACGGGGCCATCAATGGGCGAGCGAGACCGGTCAGGTCGTCAAGGGGAAGGCCGCCAGGGCTGCCAGGGCGATGGTGACCGGGGTGAAGACCGTGAGGACCGCTGCCGCGCGCAGGGCCGCTGCCGTACGGAGGGTCTGGGCCGGGGTGCCCAGGCCCGCCAGCGCTTCGGTCGTCGCGGTGCGGGACTGTTTCGCCTCCAGGGCCGCTGTCAGGAGCGTGGCGACCGCGCAGCCCATCACCAGCGCCGCGCCCAGGCCGGTCAGCGGGCCGAAGGGGGGCGGGGTGAGGGCGGAGGCGGGGGAGCCGCCGGCCCCGTGCAGGGTTGCCGCCGCGATCGCCGCCGACGCCACCGCGCACACCACGCCCAGCGGCCGGCCGATGCGGCGGGCTTCGGCCATCAGGACCCGGCCCGCCAGGAGCCGCACCGCGCCGGGGCGTACGGCCTGGAGCATGCGTCCCGAGAGGTACGTCAGGCCCGGGCCCGCCAGCGCCAGGCCGAGGGCGGTGAGGGCCCAGCCCGCCAGGACACCGGCCGGCACGGCGTCCAGCCGGCCCGGCAGCGAGAGGGCGGCCCCGGGCGTACCGCGGCTCGCGTACGTCTCGACCGCGAGGCCCACCGCGACCAGCGCCACGCCCCACGGCAGGCTGGTCGGGGCAAGGGGGCCGGAGGGCTGGTCGTCCGGGTGCTTCGGGGTGCGCGGGCGCAGCGCAAGGGCGCTCGCGGCTGCCGCGGCGACCGGCACCACGCTCAGCAGGGTGAGCGCGGCGGCCAGCGGCAACGGCTGCCCCGCGGCCAGCAGCTCCGCCTGCGCGCCGTCGAACGGCAGGCCGGAGAGGTCGCCCCGCAGGTGGAGGAAGAAGAGGAGGGCGAGCGCGCTGCCCAGGGTGCACGAGAGCGCCGTGGACACGGCCGCGAGAGCCGCCAGGCGGACCGGGCCGAGACCCACGGCGGAGAGCCCCGCGCGCGGCGGCTTCGTGCTCGGGTCGGCACGGGCCACCGCCACCGCGAAGTAGACCGTGGCCGCCAGCGGCGGCAAACACCAGAGCAGGCGCCGCACCGAAGCCGCCGACTGCTCGGGGTGGCCCATGGCGTAACCCAGGGTGCACAGGAGCAGGAAACCTACGCCGCCCGACGCCGCCGCGACCAGCAGACGGCGCAGCAGGACCAGCGGGTGGGTGCCGCGGGCTAGACGGAGAGCGAGCACGCGGCCCGGCCTTCCGCGCCGTCGGTGCCGTCCAGCTGTACGGAATTGACGCGGCGCCCGTCGAGCAGCGACACCGTACGGTCCGCGAGCGCCGCCACCTCGGCGTCGTGCGTGGCGAGGAGGACCGTGATGTCGTGCGAGCGGGCGGCGGTGGTGAGCGTACGCAGGACCTGGGCGCGGTCGGTGCGGTGCAGCGACGCCGTCGGCTCGTCCGCGAACAGCACCGAGGGGCCGCCGACCAGCGCTCGCGCGACGGCGACCCGCTGGCGCTGCGACTGCGGGAGCGCGGCCGGGCGCTTACGCGCGACCGTGCCGATGTCGAGCCGCTCCAGCCACTCCATGGCGGCCTTCTTCGCGGCGCGGTGGGAGGCGCCGTGCAGGAGGAGCGGGAGGGCCGCGTTCTCCCAGGCGTTCAGTTCCGGTACGAGCCCCGGTTCGGGGCCGATCCAGCCGAAGCGGTCGCGGCGCAGGCGCTCGCGCAGCGGCGGGCTCATGGTGTGCACGGGCGCGCTGTTGAACCACACCTCGCCCTGCTGGGGGACCAGCTGCCCGGAGAGGCACCGCAGGAGGGTTGTCTTACCGCTGCCGCGCGGACCGCTGACGGCGAGGATCTCGCCTTCGCGCACTCCCAGCGAGACGCCGGTGAGGGCGGGGGATCCGCCGTGGGAGTAGTGCAGGGAGCGTGCCCACAGCACATCGTTGTCGGGCGGGGCCACCATGGCGTACACCTCACGTCGTCTTGAGTGTCACAGCACGTCTGAGTGTCAGCAGATATCCCGTCCCCCGTATGGGGGAACGAAGACGGGGCCGATCGGTCACTGCACCGTAAGGACGCGAGGCGTGGTGGCGTGGCAAGCGCGCGGCCCGGAGGCATCCGTTCTCACTCGAACGGGCGCATCCGGGCCGCGACTGGGTCATACGATCAGAGCAAGCGACAGGCCGGCTCCGGCTCTGGGATCAGAGCTTGGTCCAGGCCTCCGTGAGCACCTGGCGCAGGATCCCCTCGATCTCGTCGAAGGTCTCCTGGTTGGAGATCAGCGGCGGCGCGAGCTGGACGACCGGGTCGCCACGGTCGTCGGCGCGGCAGTACAGACCGTTCTCGAAGAGGGCCTTGGAGAGGAAGCCGTAGAGCACGCGCTCGGTCTCCTCGTCCGTGAAGGACTCCTTGGTGACCTTGTCCTTCACGAGCTCGATGCCGTAGAAGAAGCCGTTGCCGCGTACGTCGCCGACGATCGGCAGGTCGTGCAGCTTCTGCAGCGTGCTGAGGAACGCGCCCTCGGTGTCGAGGACGTGCTGGTTGAGGCCCTCACGCTCGAACAGGTCGAGGTTGGCGATACCGACGGCCGCGGAGACCGGGTGGCCACCGAAGGTGTAGCCGTGCAGGAAGGTGTTGTCACCCTTGTAGAACGGCTCCGCCAGGCGGTCGGAGATGATGCAGGCACCGATCGGGGAGTAGCCCGACGTCATGCCCTTGGCGCAGGTGATCATGTCCGGCACGTAGTCGAACTTGTCACAGGCGAACATCGTGCCGAGGCGGCCGAAGGCGCAGATCGTCTCGTCCGAGACGAGCAGCACGTTGTACTGGTCACAGATCTCGCGGACCCGCTGGAAGTACCCGGGCGGCGGCGGGAAGCAGCCACCGGCGTTCTGCACCGGCTCGAGGAAGACGGCGGCGACCGTCTCGGGGCCCTCGAAGAGGATCTCCTGCTCGATCTGGTCGGCGCACCAGCGGCCGTAGGCCTCCGGGTCGTCACCGAAGATCGGGGCGCGGTAGATGTTGGTGTTGACCACCTTGTGAGCGCCCGGGACGAGCGGCTCGAAGGGGGCCTTCAGGGCCGGCAGGCCGGTGATCGACAGGGCGCCCTGCGGGGTGCCGTGGTAGGCGACCGCACGGGAGATGACCTTGTACTTGGTCGGCTCGCCGGTGAGCTTGAAGTACTGCTTGGCGAGCTTCCAGGCGGTCTCGACGGCCTCGCCACCACCGGTGGTGAAGAAGACCTTGTTGAGGTCGCCGGGCGCGTAGTCGGCGAGGCGCTCGGCCAGCTCTACGGCCTTGGGGTGGGCGTACGACCAGATCGGGAAGAAGGCGAGTTCCTGAGCCTGCTTGTACGCGGTCTCGGCGAGCTCGTGACGGCCGTGGCCGGCGTTCACCACGAACAGGCCGGAGAGGCCGTCGAGGTACTTCTTGCCCTTGTCGTCGTAGATGTAGGTGCCCTCACCACGCACGATGGTGGGCACGGGTGCGTTCTCGTAGGACGACATGCGGGTGAAATGCATCCACAGGTGGTCGTACGCGGTCTTGGAGAGGTCCTGGCTCACGACTATCGGGTTCCCCACATATAGGTCTGCTTCTTCAGCTTGAGGTAGACGAAGCTCTCGGTGGATCGCACGCCGGGGAGCGAACGGATCCTTTTGTTGATCACTTCGAGCAGGTGGTCGTCGTCCTCACAGACGATCTCCACCATGAGGTCGAAGGAGCCCGCGGTCATGACCACGTACTCGCATTCGGCCATGGCTGTCAGCGCTTCGGCGACGGGATCGAGGTCGCCCTCGACATTGATGCCGACCATGGCCTGCCGCCGCAGGCCCACGGTGAGCGGGTCGGTGACGGCGACGATCTGCATGACGCCCTGGTCGAGCAGCTTCTGTACGCGCTGGCGTACCGCCGCTTCGGAAAGGCCCACGGCCTTGCCGATGGAGGCGTAAGGACGACGTCCGTCCTCCTGGAGCTGCTCAATGATCGCCAGAGAGACGGCATCGACCGTTGGAGACGAGCCGTTCCCGGTTCTGGAGTCTGCGCTTCTACTGGCCACGTCTTCACTGTGCACGACGTCTCGCCTGTTCCGCAACCCCAAACCGATGAAATTCGTTGTTTCGGGCATGGGATCTCACTGAATCCGAAGTTCCTGGCGTGCGGGTATGTCGAAAGCGATACCCGAGCGACTAGGGTGGGGATCTCAGTAATCGGACATCTGACAAGGGAAGGGGTCGCTGTGACCACCGAACTGCGCCGCCTGCGCAACTACATCGACGGAGAGTTCCGCGAAGCCGCCGACGGGCGGACCATCGACGTGGTCAACCCGGCCACAGGCGACGTGTACGCCACCTCGCCGCTGTCCGGCCAGGAGGACGTCGACGCCGCCATGGCGGCCGCCGCCGCGGCCTTCCCGGCCTGGCGCGACACCACGCCCTCGGAGCGTCAGAAGGCGCTGCTCAAGATCGCGGACGCTTTCGAGGAGCGGGCGGAGGAGCTGATCGCGGCCGAGTCCGAGAACACCGGCAAGCCGCTCGGCCTCACGCGGACCGAGGAAGTCCCGCCCATGGTCGACCAGATCCGCTTCTTCGCGGGTGCGGCCCGGCTGCTCGAAGGCCGCTCGGCCGGCGAGTACATGGAGGGTCTGACCTCCATCATCCGCCGCGAGCCGGTCGGCGTCTGCGCGCAGGTCGCGCCGTGGAACTACCCGATGATGATGGCCGTCTGGAAGTTCGCCCCGGCGCTCGCCGCAGGCAACACCGTCGTGCTGAAGCCGTCGGACACGACCCCCGCGTCGACCGTCCTCATGGCCGAGATCATCGGTTCCATCGTCCCCAAGGGCGTCTTCAACGTCGTCTGCGGCGACCGTGAGACCGGCCGCGCGATGGTCGAGCACCCGGTACCGGCGATGGCCTCCATCACCGGTTCCGTACGGGCCGGCATGCAGGTCGCCGAGTCCGCCGCCAAGGACGTCAAGCGCGTGCACCTGGAGCTCGGTGGCAAGGCGCCGGTCGTCGTCTTCGCCGACACCGATATCCCCAAGGCTGTCGAGGACATCTCGGTCGCGGGCTTCTTCAACGCCGGCCAGGACTGCACCGCCGCGACGCGCGTGCTCGTACAAGAGTCGATCCACGACGAGTTCGTGACCGCGCTGGCGAAGGCCGCCGCGGAGACGAAGACCGGGCAGCCGGACGACGAGGACGTGCTCTACGGTCCGCTCAACAACGCCAACCAGCTGAAGCAGGTCACCGGCTTCATCGAGCGGCTGCCGGCGCACGCCAAGGTCGAGGCGGGCGGCCAGCGGGTCGGCGACAAGGGCTACTTCTACGCCCCGACCGTCGTCTCCGGCCTCAAGCAGGACGACGAGATCATCCAGAACGAGGTCTTCGGCCCCGTCATCACTGTCCAGTCCTTCACGGACGAGGCGCAGGCCCTGGAGTGGGCCAACGGCGTCGAGTACGCGCTGGCGTCCTCGGTGTGGACGAAGGACCACGCGCGGGCGATGCGCATGTCCAAGAATCTCGACTTCGGCTGTGTATGGATCAACACCCACATCCCGCTGGTCGCGGAGATGCCGCACGGTGGCTTCAAGAAGTCCGGTTACGGCAAGGACCTTTCGGCGTACGGCTTCGAGGACTACACGCGCATCAAGCACGTGATGACCTCGATCGAGGGCTGATCGGAACCGGCTGATCAGGACGCTGTTCCTGGAGGGCGGGCGATAGACAGACTGTCTATTGCCCGCCCTTCGTGCGTGGGACGAGAGTGGGCGACATGAGTGATCTTGGTCGTGTGTCGCGTCGTACGCTGCTCCGCGGAATCCCGGCGGCAGGCGCGCTGGCGGCGCTCGCGGGGTGCGGGGTGCCGGCGGCGTACGTCGAACCGGGGGACAGAGCCGCGGACGACCGCTCCGAGCGCGACCACAGCCTCCAGTTCGCCAACTGGCCGCTCTACATCGACACCGACGACGCGGACGAATCGCGGCGCCCCACGCTCGACGCCTTCACCGAGCGGACCGGCATATCCGTCCGCTACACCGAAGAGATCAACGACAACGACGAGTTCTTCGGGAAGATCAGCCCCGCGCTGATGAACCACCAGGAGACCGGCCGCGACCTGATCGTCATCAGCGACTGGATGGCCGCCCGGTTCGTACGGCTCGGCTGGGTGCAGGAGATGGACCGGGCCAAGCAGCCGAACGTCGCCAAGTACCTCGACCCGCAGCTGCGTACGCCCGCCTTCGACGAGGGGCGGCTGCACTCCGTGCCCTGGCAGTCCGGGATCACCGGCATCGCGTACAACCGCGGGAAGCTGGGCCACGAGATCCGCTCCACCTCCCAGCTGTGGGCCGACGACCTGCGCGGCAAGGTGACCCTCTTCTCGGGGCTCGACGAGAGCTTCGCGCTGCTGATGCAGGGCAACGGCGCGGATGTCACGCGGTGGACCGCCGACGACTTCCACGCGATGTGCGAACAGGTGGAGAAGCTGGTACGGCGGGGGCACGTCAGGCGCTTCACCGGCAACGACTACATCAAGGACCTGGCGAGCGGCGACGTACTGGCGTGCCAGGCGTACTCGGGCGACGTCATCCAGCTCAAGGCCGACAACCCCGACATCGAGTTCGTTGTGCCGGAGGAAGGGGCGGAGCTGTGGGCGGAGAGCCTGATGATCCCCAACCTCGCGCGCCACAAGCGCAACGCGGAGAAGCTCGTCGACCACTACTACGAGCCCGAGGTCGCTGCGGAGCTGGCGGCCTGGGTCAACTACGTCTGCCCGGTGCCGGCGGCGCGCGACATCCTGGCCTCGGCCAAGGACGAGGAGACCGCCGCACTCGCCGAGGACCCGCTGATCTTTCCCGACGACGCCATGCGAAAGCGCCTGGCGATCGCGCGGGACATCACGGCGGACGAGCGCGTGGGGTTCGCGAAAACGTGGAACTCGATCGTGGGGCTCTAGCAGAATCGCGATCATGAGCGATGACCGCGATGGCCTCAACCCCCTGGTGACGTACGGGCTGTTCGCCGCCTGGGCCCTGCACGACGTCGAGGAGCTCGCGACGCTGCCCGCGTGGATGCGCGAGAACGTGCCCCGGCTGCGCAAGCGGTTCCCGCAGGCCCCCGAGCGGATATGGCGCTCCATGGAGTCCGCGGACGAGCGCGAATTCGCCCTCGCCGTCGGTGTGATGGGCACGATCGTCGCCTCGGCCGCCGTCGCCGGGCACCGCTCCGGCGGCCGCTCCGGCTTCTACCAGTCGACGCTGTACGGCTTCGGGCTGCACGGCCTGCTCCACATGGCCCAGGCCGCCGCCGTACGCGGCTACACCCCCGGCGTCGCCACCTCGCCGCTGCTCGTGGTGCCCTTCTCGCTCTGGGCGCGCGGGCGGCTGCGCCGGGCCGGTGTGCTGCGGCCGACGCGAGCGCGGGACGGGGTGCAGGGCTTGGCCCTCGCCGGAGCGGCTACGGCGCTGTCGCACATGGTGGCGCGGCGAGTGCTCGGGACGCGGGGCGCCGGGGCCGGTGTAAAGAGCAGGTAAACGCGGGCGTACGCTGCGGGCATGAACGAGGCGAAAGTCCTTTTGCGGCGCATACGCGTGTGGTTGGTCTTCTTCATCGTCGCTCTCGTGCTGAGCGGTGTGACGGCCTTCCCGCTCGTCACCGAACTCCACTGGCTGGAGAGCCTGCTGAAGTCCTCGGCCTCCCCGGTGGCCGAGTTCTTCCCCGGTCTGATGGAGTGGATCGAGCGCGTACGGACCGGCCTCGACGCCACCGACGCCAAGTACCCCTTCGTGCTGTACGGGACGGACTGGCTGGCCTTCGCGCACCTCGTCATCGCCGTCGCCTTCTACGGCCCGTACCGCGATCCGGTACGCAACATCTGGGTGATCGAGTTCGGGATGATCGCGTGCGCCGGGATCATCCCGCTCGCGCTGATCTGCGGCCCGATCCGGGGCATCCCCTTCTGGTGGTCGGTCATCGACATCTCCTTCGGGGTCTTCGGCATCATCCCGCTGTACGTCGTACGCCGGAAGATCAAGCAGCTGGAGGCGCTCACCGCGCCGGTGCGGTTCGCGGTGCCGGCGGCGGTCTGAGTCAGCGGCGAAGGGCCACCACCGTGCCGCGCGTAATGGCCTCCTTGAAGCGGGCCGAGGTACGGCCGGTCAGGACGGCGCCCACCGGGCTGTCGTCGGCGCGGGTGAACTGGGTGAGGCCGTCGCGGCGGCCAAGGCTGATGTTCTGCCAGACGTAGCGCAGCCGCAGCGGCTTGGGGGTGCGGCCGGTGAGTGCGGCGGTCGCGCTGCCCGCGACGTACATGCCCATCGGCAGTCCGGTCTGGCAGGACATGCGCGATGCGCTGCCGCCGGGATCGTACGCCGCCGCCGCGTCGCCTGCCGCGAAGACCTCCGGGTGGGAGACCGAGCGCAGCGTCCCGTCGACCTTGATCAGACCGCGCGCGTCGACCGCGAAACCGGCCTCGCGCGCCAGATCCGGGACGCGGAAGCCGGCCGCCCAGACCACGGCGTCGGCCGGGATCTCGCCCCCGTCGGCGAGCACGAGGCCGTGCGCGGCGACCTCGTGGACCCGGGCGTACTCGCGCAGCTCGACGCCGCGCAGCTCCAGGGCGCGGCGGAGATAGCGCCGGCCGCGCTCCGAGAGGCCGGGGCCGAGCTCGCCCCCGGTGACCAGCCGCACTGTGAGCCCCGGGTAGGTCTCGGCCAGCTCGGTGGCGGCTTCGATGCCGGTCAGGCCGGCTCCGGCGACGGCGAGCGAGCCCTGCGCGCCGGCCGTGCGCTCGCGCAGGCGCACCGCGTCCTCGTAGGTGGCGACCGCCGTCGCGTGCTCGGCGGCTCCGGGGACGGCGGTGGTGTCGGCGGCGCTGCCCAGGGCGTAGACGAGGGTGTCGTATCCGATGGCGTACGGAGCGGAGTCGACCCGGACCGTACGGGTGTCGGCGTCGATGCCGGTCACCCGGGCGACGACCAGCTCGATGCCCGTACCGGCGAGGAGCCTGCTCAGGGGCAGGTCCCTCAGCCGCTGACCGGCGGCCAGCTGGTGCAGCCGTACCCGCTCGACGAAATGGCCGGCGGCGTTGACCAGCGTGACGCGTGCGCCGCCGCGGCCGCGCAGCTTGCGGGCAGCGCCCTTTGCGGCGGCCAGTCCGGCGTACCCGGCTCCCAGGACCACGATGTGATGTGTCATGCACCCTGAACCGGCGAGCGAGCAGATCCGTGACAGCTCAGCGTGTGAAGCGGATCACGTGAGCTGGGCGGCGGCGAAGGCGAGTTTGCCGGGGCTGATGACCGTACGGACCCCGCTGACCAGGCCGTCGGTGATCTCCGGCACCACGATCGCCAGCAGCGTCTCGTCGGCGAAGACCGCCACGGCGGGCTCGCCGTTCGCCTCGACGGACTCAGCTCTGACGTACGCCGCTTCCGGCCGGGCGCCCAGACCCAGCAGATAACGGAGCACCTTCTCGCGTCCGACGATCGGCCGGCGCGCCGCCGACACCTGACCTCCGCCGTCGGCCCAGGCGACCACGTCGTCGGCGAGCAGCCGCTCAAGCCCGGGCACATCGCCTTCGAGGGTGGCGGCGAAGAAACTCTCGACGATCTCGCGGCGCCGGTCGTCGTCGACGGAGAACCGGCGCCGCGGACGGCCCAGTTGTTCGCGGGCGCGGCGGTGCAGCTGCCGCGAGTGGGCCTCCTCGATGCCGAGGACTTCGGCGGTCTCCCGGTGGCTGTGCCCGAACGCCTCGCGCAGGACGAACACCGCGCGCTCGGCCGGGGTGAGCCGCTCCATCAGCGTGAGCAGCGCGAGCGATACGGACTCACGCTGCTCGGCGGTCTCCAGCGGGCCGAGCGGGGAGCCGCCGGAGCGCGTGAAGACCGGCTCGGGCAGCCAGGGGCCGACGTACAGCTCGCGCTTGGCCCGGGCGGAGGTGAGCTGGTTGAGGCAGAGGTTCGTCATGACCTTCGTCAGCCAGGCGGCGGGCGTGCGGACGGCGCCCCGGTCGGCAGCGCTCCAGCGCAGATACGTGTCCTGTACGACGTCCTCGGCCTCGCTCGCCGAACCGAGCATCCGGTACGCGAGCGAGAAGAGCCGGGGGCGGTGCGTTTCGAACTCTGCGGCGGGCTCCGTGGTCATATCCGCAGCATGCCAGGCGTGTCAGTTGGTGGCGAAGGCGGCGAGGACGATCTTCAGAGCCACCGGATTCATGCCTTCTCCCTTCGCGTCGGTCGCGTTGACCGAGTAGACGAGCGTGCGGGACAGATCACGGGTTCCGCCGATGGCGGTGTTGTAGTCGTACCGGCCGCCCGTCTTGCCCCAGGAGACCGTGCCGTCGGGCAGGACCATGCGGGACATGCCCGCGGTGAACTGGGCGTCCTCGCCGGACTCGGCTCTCCTCCAGCTGCGCCTTCGGCACGACCCGGCCACGGAACAGCGCGTCGGTGAAGCGTTCCAGGTCGGCGGTGGTGGAAATGATGTCGCCCGCTGCCCAGCGGTCGGAGGAGTTCCACTCGGTGACATCGCGGAGCTCAGTGGAGCCGTCGGCCTTCTTGACGGCCTGGTAGCCCCGGTTGTGCGGACCGTGGATCTTCGGGTCGTCGCCGGGGAATGACGTGTGGCGCATCGCGAGTGGCGTGAGGATCCGGTCGCCGACGGCTCGCTCGTACGACGTACCGGTCAGCCTCTCGATCAGGACGCCGAGCACGGTGTAGTTGATGTTGAGGTAGTGCTGTTCGCGGCCGGGCCTGAACTCCGGGCCCTTCGCGGCTGCGTTGGCGATCTGATCGTGCGGGGCGACGGTGTCGAAGCGGTGTGCGTACAGCTCCTCGAAGGTGTCGCCGGGGCCGTCGGCGGGCTGAATCCCGCTGGTGTGATTGAGGAGTTGGCGGACCGTGATGGGTCGGAAGGTGCGCGGCAGGAGGCCGGGGAGGTACTGCTGTACGTGCTTGTTGAGGTTGACCTTCCCCTCGGCGGCGAGCTGGAGGACGACGGCCGCGATGAACACCTTGGTGGTGGACCCGGCCCGGAAGCGGGCGTTCTCGATCGCCTCGCCGCGGGTCGTGAGCCCCCTGCGTGGAGGTTACTGGTACTGGCCCAGCGGAAGGGTGACGTGCACTTCGAAGCCCTTGCCGCCGGGGCCGGGCCCGCTACGGGCCGTGCCGTCGTGGGCCGCCGCTCGCTCGCGGATGCCGATCAGGCCGTGGCCGCCGGAGGGGGCGGTGCCCGTGACCGGGCCGCGTCCGTCGTCGGTGACGGTGATGTCCAGCGCGTCCGGACCGTACGCCAGCCGTACGAAAACCACCCGCGCGGCGGCATGCTTGACGACGTTCGTCAGCGCCTCCTGGACGATGCGGTAGACGGCGGCCCCGGTGTCGAGGGGGAGAGGGACGGCGCGGCCAGTGGTCTCGTAGCCGACGTCCAGGCCGCTGCGCGCCACCCGCTCCACCAGCGCGGGCAGTGCGGCCGGGCCCGGCTGCGGCTCGCGCGGAGCGTCCGTCCGCCCGTCCGCCGGCTCGCCCTCCCGCATGACCCCCAGCATCCTGCGCAGCTGCACCATCGCGTCCCGCCCCGTCTCCGAGATCGAGTCGAACGCCGCCTCCGCCCGCTCGGGCGCGCTGCGCACGGCGACGGGCCCGGCCTCCGCCTGGACGATCATGATGCTGACGGCGTGCGAGGGGATGTCGTGCATCTCCCGCGCGATACGCGCCCGTTCGCGCGCCGTCGCCTGCTCGGCCTCGATCCGGTTCGCTTGCTCCAGCTGCGCCGCGCGGTCCTCCACCGCGGCGGTGTACGCCTGGCGCGTGTGGGTCAGCCGGCCCATGGCGTATGCCGCTGCGAAGACGATCAGCGAGAAGACCAGCTCGCGCGCCTCGCCCGTGTTCAGCGCCACCGAGGGGAAGACGACCGCGAACACCAGCGCTCCGGTGATCTGGCGCTTGGGTGCGGGCGACAGTGCGGCGACGGTGTAGAGCGCGACGAGACCGTTGTACGGAAGGGTCTGTCCAGGGCCGTCGACGGCGAGACCGTAGACACCCTGCGTCACCAGAATCGCGCACAGCACCGCGACCGGTGCCCTGCGCCGCCACACCAGCGGCACCACGGTGAGTGTGGTCAGCAGATAGGCGGTCAGGGTCGCTTCCGGCAGACCAGGGGCTCGCGGGATCACCCAGGGCGTGGTCATCACGGCCTGCACCAGCAGGGCGACCCCGACATCCGTCATCCACGGGTGGGCGCCTCGCAACCGCGAGACAAGAGTGCGTACGACCGCCATCAGGGCTTGCGGGCCACCGCGCCGAACTGAGCCACCTCCGGCGCCCCTTCGCCACCCCGCCAGCGCGCGCACGACACGATGCCGGGCTCCAGGAGCTCCAGGCCCTCGAAGAAGGACGCGAACTCGGCTCGGCCGCGCGCCACGATCGGCGGCGTCGCGTTCTCGTTCCAGAAGCGCATCGCCTCGGCGTTGCCCTCCCCGCCCAGTTCGAGGGTGGGGTGGGTCAGCACGAGGTGGCTGCCGGACGCTACGGCGTCCATCAGTTCCCGTACGACCGACCGCGCCTTTCCGGTGTCCTGTACGAAGTTGAGGATGCCCAGCATCATCACCGCGACCGGCTGCCCCAGGTCCAGCGTCGCCGCCGCGGCGCGCAGTATGTCGCCCGGGGCGTGGGCGTCCGCGTCGATGTACTCGGTGACTCCGCCGGGAGCGCCGGTGAGCAGCGCGCGGGCGTGGGCGAGCACGATCGGGTCGTTGTCGACGTACACCACCCGCGCGTCGGGGGCGATGCGCTGGGCGACCTCATGGGTGTTGTCCGCCGTGGGCAGTCCGGTACCGATGTCCAGGAACTGGTGCGCTCCCGCGTCCGCCGCCAGGTGGCTCACCGACCGCTTCAGGAACTCCCGGTCCGCGCACGCCACTTCACCGATGCTCGGATACATGCCGGTGACCTGGTCGCCGACCGCGCGGTCGACGGGGTAGTTGTCCTTGCCGCCGAGCCAGTAGTTCCAGACGCGGGCGTTGTGCGCGATGTCCGTGCGCATTCTGTCCATCGGGTCATCATGCCGGAGCGCTCAACCGGCCTATGGGCGGGGCTTCTTGGCGGTAGTGGTGGTGAGTGCGTGCAGTACGTCGACGCGGTTCGTGGTGATGGAATCGACGCCGCGGCCGATCAGGCGGCGCATCGTACGACCGGTGTCGGCGGTCCACGCGGAGACCAGCAGCCCGTCCCGGTGCACGCGGTCCGTGAGGTCGCGGCTGACCAGACCGAAGCGGTAGTTGAGCCAGTGGGGCTTCACCGCGTCGAGCAGTGCCGCGCCCGGCGGGGTGAGGGTCGTCCACGTCATGGCGATCTCGGCGCCGGGGTCGGCGGCGCGTACGGCCAGCATGGCGGAGGTGCCCCCGCAGTAGTACGCGCGCTCGCCCGCCCCGCACTCGTGGACGACGCCGACCACGGTGCGTACCGACTCGGGCGTGGCGCCCGGCAGGTCGATCATGACGCGGTGGGAGTCGATGGCGCTCAGCGCCTCGCGGAGAGTGGGGACGCCGCCGTGAGTGAGCTCGCGCAGGTCATGCTCGGTGAGGCGCGCGAGCAGCCGCTCGTGGCCCCAGAGCCGCTTGAGCGAGTCGTCGTGGAGGAGGACGGGGACGCCGTCGCGGGTCAGGCGTACGTCGATCTCCACGGCGTCCGCACCCCGCTCCACCGCTGATCGGAGCGAGGCGAGGGTGTTCTCACGGACTCGGTACGGGTCGCCGCGGTGGGCCACGGCAGTGACGGTGCGCATGGGTATGAGCATGGCCCCATTGTCCGGCGTGCCAAGGCGTTACCGCGCGAGCCAGGCCGCTGTGTACGTGTCGATCTCGGCGGCGATCCTGGCCTTGCCCGCCGGGTCGAGGAAGGACGCCTCCACGGCGTTCTTGGCCAGGTCGGCCACGCCGCGCTCGTCGAGGCCGAGGAGGCGGGCGGCCACGCCGTACTCGCTGTTCAGGTCCGTGCCGAACATCGGCGGGTCGTCGCTGTTGATCGTGACCAGTACGCCCGCCTCCACCATCTCCCTGATCGGGTGCTCGTCCAGCGTGGCCACCGCGCGGGTCGCGATGTTGGACGTCGGGCAGACCTCCAGCGGGATCCGGTGCTCGGCGAGGTGCGCGAGCAGCCGCGGGTCCTGGACGGCGCTGGTGCCGTGGCCGATGCGCTCCGCGCGCAGGTCGTTCAGCGCGTCCCAGATGGTCTCGGGCCCGGTCGTCTCACCGGCATGCGGTACGGAACGCAGCCCGGCCGCGATCGCGCGGTCGAAGTATGGCTTGAACTGCGGGCGCGGTACGCCGATCTCGGGGCCGCCGAGTCCGAACGACACCAGGCCCTCCGGCCGCAGGTCCACAGCCAGCCGTGCCGTCTCCTCCGCCGCCTCCAGCCCGGCCTCGCCCGGGATGTCGAAGCACCAGCGCAGCACGGTGCCGAGCTCGGCCTCCGCCGCCTTGCGGGCGTCCTCGATCGCCTCCATGAAGGCCTCCTCGTCGATGCCGCGACGGGTGGAACTGAACGGCGTGACGGTCAGCTCGGCGTACCGGATGTTCTGCCTGGCCATGTCGCGGGCGACCTCGAAGGTCAGCAGCCGGACGTCCCCCGGGGTGCGGATCAGGTCGACGACGGAGAGGTAGACGTCGACGAAGTGCGCGAAGTCGGTGAACGAGAAGTAGTCCACGAGCGCCTCGGGGTCGGTCGGGACCTTGGAGTCGGGGTGGCGGGCGGCCAGCTCGGCGACGATGCGGGGGGAGGCGGACCCGACGTGGTGCACATGCAGTTCGGCCTTGGGCAGCCCTGCGATGAAGGGGTGCAGATCGGTCATCGGATCCTCCGGTGTACGGGCAGGTGGAGCGGGTTCAGGGATCATCGTAGGCGGGCGGTACGGGGGCGAAGCCAGGCCGTAGCATGGCGGAAATCATGATGGGGGAGCACATGTCAGACAACGTAAACCACCCTTCGGGCCCGCCGCCCGAGCAGTCGCGGGACCCCTGGGCTCCGCCGGACCAGTCGGGTCAGTCGGGCCCGTCCGGCCAGTCGGCGCAGAAGGTGCCGCTGGACAAGCCGCCGGCCGGGCGGCCTCCGGTGCACGACCAGCAGACGGTCACCTCGATGCCGGCCGCGGACCCGGTACCGGGCTTCGGTCCCACTGCTCCCGGGCAGGGCGCGGTGCCGCCGCCTCCGGCCGCACCGGTGGGTCCGGCGCAGACGACCCCCGGTCAGTACGGCTACCCGGCGGCGTACGCGAGCCCGTCGGCCTCGGCTCCGTACAACACCGGCGGCTACCCCGGATATCCCGGGTACGGCGGCGGCCCGGCCGCCTGGACGGGGCAGCATGGTCCGGCGCCGGCGAATGGTTTCGGCATCACCGCGATGGTGCTCGGCATCATCTCCGTGACGTTCTTCTGCGCCTACGGTCTGGGCATCATCCTCGGCATCCTGGCGTTGATCTTCGGCATCCTGGGTCGCAAGCGGGTCGCGCGCGGCGAGGCGACGAACAGTGGCATGGCGCTGGCCGGGATCATCCTCGGGGTCATCGGCTTCGTGCTGAGCGCGGCGTTCATCGGGTTCATCGTCTGGGCGGTTGTCCAGGGGGAGAGCGGGAGCAGCGACCTCGACTCGGAGGAGTACGACCCGTACGCGAACTCGTCACTGGTGATCGACGCCCCCCTCCGCGACTAGCGGTGGATCGGGTCCCCGTTTTTCTTTCCCCGCCCCGCCCCTTCCCGAACTGGGGCGCTGCCCCAGGCCCCGGTCCTCAAACGCCGGACGGGCTGAAGGTGCGCGCACGGAAGATCAAGCCCCTCCGGCGATTGAGGACACGCCCGTAGGGCGTCCGGGGGCCCGGGGGCTTGCCCCCGGTTCGGGAAGGGGCGGGGCGTGGGAGCGCCGCAAGCGCCGGGGGAACCGGCCGCACCGGCGGGACCGGCCGCACCGGCGGGACCGGCCGCACCGGCGGGACCGGCCGCACCGGGGAGACCGGCCGGGCCGGGGGAACCGCCGGAACCGGCCGCACCGGCCTTACCCGCTCCCGCCCACCCGCACCCGCCCTCACCTGGGCTTTCGTCCCGCGCCCCCGCCATGCCACGCCGCTTCGAGCCGCGCCACGGACACTCCGTACCGTATTTCGGTCCCGCCTCGACACATGGTCGACCGATTCCGTCGCGTAACCAAAAGGCAACAACGGAATCCCTTGTTGGTGATGGACCACTCTGCCAGGATCGGCACTCAAATCCAGCTGGAGCTACGGAGTGCGTCATGGTCAACCGCTTCCCGGTGCAGGACCGATTCGCGGACGGTGCGCAGTACATCGGCGGACAGCTGCGCCCAGGCACCTCGGGACGTACCCATGCCGTCGTGGACCCAGCGACCGGCGAGAAGGTCTACGAGTACGAGCTGGCCTCCACCGCTGACGTGGACGCCGCGGTCGCCGCCGCGCGCGACGCGTTCCCCGGGTGGGCCGCCACCACCCCCGGCGAGCGCTCCGACGCGATGCACCGCTTCGCCGCCGTACTCGCCGAGCAGGCCGAGGACTTCGCGTACGTCGAGTCGCTCCAGTGCGGCAAGCCGATCAAGCTGTCCACCGAATTCGACGTGCCGGGCAGCATTGACAACACCGCCTTCTTCGCGGGTGCGGCCCGCCATCTCGAGGGCAAGTCGGCCGGCGAGTACTCCGGCGACCACACCTCGTACGTACGCCGCGAGCCGATCGGTGTCGTAGGGTCCATCGCACCCTGGAACTACCCCCTCCAGATGGCCGCTTGGAAGGTCCTGCCGGCAATCGCCGCAGGCAACACCATTGTTCTGAAGCCCGCCGAGATCACGCCGCTGACGTCCATCATGTTCGCGCAGGCGGCCAAGGAAGCCGGCATCCCGGACGGTGTCGTCAACATCGTCACCGGAGCCGGCAAGGACGCCGGCGAGCACCTCGTCGGGCATCCGGACGTGGTCATGACGTCCTTCACCGGGTCGACCGCCGTCGGCAAGCGCGTCGCCGAGATCGCCACCTCCACCGTCAAGCGCCTCCACCTCGAACTCGGCGGCAAAGCACCCTTCATGGTCTTCGACGACGCCGATCTCGAAGCGGCCGTGAACGGCGCGGTCGCCGGCTCCCTCATCAACACCGGGCAGGACTGCACGGCCGCGACCCGCGCCTACGTCCAGCGCCCGCTGTACGACGCCTTCGTCCAAGGGGTCGCGGAGTTGATGGACAGCGTGCGGCTCGGTGACCCCTTCGACCCGTCCACCGACCTCGGGCCGCTCATCAGCCACGCCCAGCGCGACCGGGTCGCCGGTTTCGTCGAGCGGGCCCGTGCGTACGCCCGCGTCGTGGCTGGCGGCGAAGCGCCCGGCGGGGACCTCGCCAAGGGCGCGTACTACCGGCCCACCCTCGTGGCCGACGCCCCCCAGGACAGCGAGATCGTCCAGGCCGAGATCTTCGGCCCGGTGCTTGTCGTGCTGCCCTTCGACAGCGACGAGGAAGGGATCGCGCTCGCCAACGACACCCCGTACGGACTCGCCGCCTCCGCCTGGACCCGCGACGTGTTCCGCGCGAACCGCGCCACGCGCGAGATCAAGGCGGGCTGCGTGTGGGTGAACGACCACATTCCGATCATCAGCGAGATGCCGCACGGAGGTTACAAGGCCAGTGGGTTCGGCAAGGACATGTCGTCGTACTCCTTCGAGGAGTACACGCAGGTCAAGCACGTGATGTACGACAACACAGCGGTCGCTCGCAAGGACTGGCACCGCACGATCTTCGGGGACCGATAAGCACGCCGCCCGACCAGCGGCCACACCCACCCGAAAGGGCACTTGCGCATGGAGCAGTACGAGCCTGACAGCCTGTCCGCGGCCCAGATAGCCGCCATGCGACGCAGCGCGACGAGTGGGCGGGGTGCCCTCACCCGCCGTTCGCTGCTGCGCGCCTCAGGCGGCGCGCTCGCGATCGGCGGCCTGGGCACACTGACCGCCTGCGGCATCCCGGCCGCCAAGCGGGAGGACGACGCGCCGGCCTCCGACGACCACTCGGCCAAGGAGAAGCGGATCACCTTCTCCAACTGGACCGAGTACATGGACACCAGCGAGGACGAGAAGAGCCGGCCCACCCTGGAGGCGTTCACCAAGCGCACCGGGATCAAGGTCAAGTACACCGAGGACATCAACGACAACGTCGAGTTCTTCGGGAAGATCAAGCCGCAGCTCGCCGCCGGTCAGGACACCGGGCGCGACCTCATCTGCGTCACCGACTGGCTGGCGGCCCGGATGATCCGGCTGGGCTGGGCGCAGAAGCTCGACCCGGCGAACCTGCCGAACGCGTCCGCCAATCTCTCCGCCCAGTTCCGCAGCCCCGACTGGGACCCGGGCCGGGCCCACTCGTACCCCTGGACCGGCATCTCCACGGTCATCGCCTACAACTCCAAGGCGACCGGCGGCCGCAAGGTCGACTCCGTCAGCCAGCTGCTGGACGACCCCAAGCTCAAGGGCCGGGTCGGCTTCCTCACCGAGATGCGCGACTCGATCGGCATGACCCTGATCGACATGGGCAAGGACCCGGGGAAGTTCACCGACGCCGACTACGACGCCGCGCTCGGCCGGCTCCAGAAGGGCGTCGACAAGAAGCAGATCCGCCGCTTCACCGGCAACGACTACATCTCGGATCTCGACTCGGGCGACCTCGCCGCCTGTCTCGCCTGGGCCGGTGACGTCATCCAGCTCCAGGCCGACAACCCGGACATCAAGTTCGCGATCCCGTCGGCGGGTTACATCACCTCCAGCGACAACCTGCTGGTTCCGGCCAAGGCGCGGCACAAGACCAATGCCGAGAAGCTCATCGACTACTACTACGAGCTCCCGGTCGCCGCGCAGCTGGCCGCGTACATCAACTACGTCTGCCCGGTCGAAGGCGTACGCGACGAACTCAAGAAGATCGACCCCGAACTGGCCACGAACACGCTGATCCTCCCGGACAAGGCCATGGCCGCAAAGTCCCGCGCCTTCCGCGCACTCAGCAGCAAGGAAGAGACGGCGTACGAAGAGAAGTTCGCCAAGCTCATCGGTGCCTAGCGCCCGCGCGGCGGGGCCTTCGCGGGCCGGGTGCGGCTCTCCCGGTGCTTCTTCAGGAGAAGCACCGGGAGAGCGGCCCCGGCCCGGCCGGCCCCGCCTTCGCCCTGGACCTCCTCAGCCCCCTCAACGCCGGGAACCATCCATGACACAGACCAGCGGCGGCGACGTCCGCCTCTCGGGGATCAGCAAGACCTACGGCTCCTTCACGGCCGTGCATCCCCTCGACCTGACCATTCCGCAGGGCTCGTTCTTCGCCCTCCTCGGTGCGTCGGGCTGCGGCAAGACCACCACCCTGCGGATGATCGCGGGACTTGAGGACCCGACGACCGGCACCGTCTTCCTCGGCGACAAGGACGTCACCGACCTCCAGCCGTACAAGCGCCCGGTCAACACCGTCTTCCAGAGCTACGCGCTCTTCCCGCACCTCGATGTCTCCGAGAACATCGCGTTCGGCCTGCGCCGCCGCGGCATCAAGTCGGTGAAGAAACAGGTCGACGACATGCTCGGCCTCGTCGAGCTCGGCGCCTTCGCCCACCGCAAACCGCACCAGCTGTCCGGCGGTCAGCAGCAGCGCGTGGCCGTCGCCCGCGCGCTCATCAACCACCCTCAGGTCCTGCTCCTCGACGAGCCGCTGGGCGCCCTCGACCTCAAGCTGCGCCGCCAGATGCAGCTGGAACTCAAGCGCATCCAGACCGAGGTCGGCATCACCTTCGTGCACGTCACCCACGACCAGGAGGAGGCCATGACCATGGCCGACCAGGTCGCGGTGATGAACGGCGGCCGCGTCGAGCAGCTCGGCGCCCCCGCCGACCTCTACGAGAACCCGAAGACGACGTTCGTCGCCAACTTCCTCGGTACGTCGAACCTCATCGAGGCCGAGGTCGTCGAGACGGCGGGCGAGGACACCGTCGTCACCTGCGGCGGCTCCAAGCTCCGCGTCCCCGGCGAGCGGTGCGCCTCGCAGCCGCGCAGCGGCGGCAAGCTGCTCGTCGGCGTACGCCCGGAGAAGGTCTCGGTCGCGCACGCGGACGAAGCCGGCAGTGTCGCGATCGGCCGCAACAAGATCACCGGCCGGATCGTCGCCTCCAGCTTCATCGGCGTCTCGACCCAGTACATCGTCGACAGCCCGGCCTGTTCCGACTTCGAGGTGTACGTCCAGAACATCGAGCGCGACGCGCGGCTGACGCCCGGCGCCGAGGTCGTCCTGCACTGGAACCCCGCCCACACCTTCGGGCTGGACGCCGACCAGGACATCGACGCCGGCGTGGAAACGGTGGAGGAGAGCGCGTGAGCGTCACCGACGCGCCGCCCCTGGCGCCCGCACCGGCGGAGGAACCGCCCGCCCCGCGCAAGGCCTCCACCCGCAAGCGGCTCGTACCGTACTGGCTGCTGCTGCCCGGCATCCTGTGGCTGATCGTCTTCTTCGCGCTGCCGCTGGTCTACCAGGCGTCGACCTCGGTGCAGACCGGCTCTCTGGAGGAGGGCTTCGAGGTCACCTGGCACTTCCAGACCTACTGGGACGCACTGACGGAGTACTCCCCGCAGTTCGTACGGTCGCTGCTGTACGCCGGCACCGCCACCCTGCTGTGCCTGCTGCTCGGCTATCCGCTCGCGTACATGATCGCCTTCAAGGCGGGCCGCTGGCGCGGACTCGTCCTGGTGCTGGTCATCGCGCCGTTCTTCACCAGCTTCCTGATCCGCACGCTCGCGTGGAAGACGATTCTCGCGGACAGCGGTCCTGTGGTGGACGTGCTGAACACGCTGCACATCCTGGACGTCACCAGCATGCTCGGCTGGACCGACGGCAGCCGCGTGCTGGCCACGCCGATGGCCGTGGTGTGCGGTCTGACGTACAACTTCCTGCCCTTCATGATCCTGCCTCTCTACACCTCCCTGGAGCGCATCGACGGCAGGCTGCACGAGGCGGCCGGTGACCTGTACGCCACCCCGGCGACCACGTTCCGCAAGGTGACCTTCCCGCTGTCCATGCCGGGTGTCGTCTCCGGCACGCTGCTGACCTTCATTCCGGCGAGCGGCGACTACATCAACGCGGAACTGCTCGGCTCGACCGACACGAAAATGGTCGGCAGCGTCATTCAGTCGCAATTCCTGCGGGTGCTCGACTATCCGACGGCTGCCGCGCTTTCCTTCATCCTGATGGCGATCGTGCTTGCCATGGTCACCGTGTACATCCGCAAGTCCGGGACGGAGGATCTGGTCTGATGCGCTGGATACGACGCAACCTCGTGGTCATTGCCGGGCTGCTGACGCTCGCTTATATGATCCTGCCGAACATCGTCGTGATGGTGTTCTCGTTCAACAAGCCGCAGGGGCGCTTCAACTACTCGTGGCAGCAGTTCTCCCTGGACGCGTGGAAGGACCCGTGCGGCGTGGCCGACCTGTGCGGCTCGCTTTCCCTCTCGTTCCAGATCGCGGTCTGGGCGACCGTCGGCGCCACCGTACTCGGCACGATGATCGCCTTCGCGCTGGTCCGCTACCGCTTCCGGGCGCGTGGCGCGATCAACTCGCTGATCTTCCTGCCGATGGCCATGCCCGAGGTCGTCATGGCCGCCTCGCTGCTGACGCTCTTCCTCAACATGGGTGCGCAGCTGGGCTTCTGGACCGTCCTCATCGCACACATCATGTTCTGCCTGAGCTTCGTGGTGACGGCGGTCAAGGCGCGCGTGATGTCGATGGACCCGCGCCTCGAAGAGGCCGCGCGCGATCTCTACGCCGGTCCCGTGCAGACATTCGTACGGGTGACCCTGCCGATCGCCGCGCCCGGAATCGCCGCGGGAGCGCTGCTCGCCTTCGCGCTCTCCTTCGACGACTTCATCATCACCAATTTCAATTCGGGCTCGACCGTGACGTTCCCGATGTTCGTATGGGGATCGGCGCAGCGCGGCACGCCCGTACAGATCAACGTCATTGGCACGGCTATGTTCGTCATCGCCGTCACGATGGTTCTCGCCGGTCAGCTCATCGCGAGCCGGCGAAAGAACAACGCACAGCCCCAGTAAGTCCTGAAGGAGTTGGAAACCATGGCCCCAGTTGCCATGCGTAGTGCCGCACAATCCCTTTCCGGCGTAAGGCCGGTGTCGTTCTGGCTGGACGACCCCGAAAAGCCCGCTCCACAACCCGCCCTCACCGGCGACGAGCGCTGCGATCTGCTCGTCATCGGCGGCGGATACAGCGGACTGTGGACCGCGCTCCTCGCCAAGGAGCGCGATCCCGAGCGGGATGTCGTACTGATCGAGGGGCACGAGGTGGGCTGGGCCGCCTCGGGCCGCAACGGCGGATTCTGCGCCGCCTCCCTCACGCACGGCCTGAGCAACGGCATCGCGCGCTGGCCGGGGGAGCTGGCCAAGCTGGAGGAGCTCGGCGAGCGCAACCTCGACGCGATCGAGGCGGCGGTGGCGGCGTACGGCATCGACTGCGACTTCGAGCGCACCGGTGAGATCGACGTCGCCACCGAGCCGCACCAGCTCGAAGAGCTGAAGGAGATGTACGAAGAGGCCCACAAGCTCGGCTTCGGCGGCCATCTCGAACTCCTCGACCAGGACGCTGTCCGGGCCGAAGTCGACTCGCCGACCTTCATCGGCGGGCTGCTCGACCGGCGCGGCGTCGCGATGCTGAATCCGGCCAAGCTGGCGTGGGGGCTGAAGCGGGCGTGCCTCGGGCTGGGCGTACGGATCTACGAGCACACGCGGGGTCTGGACCTGGTTTCGGCCGGCGCGGGGATGGCGGTGCGCACGCCGTACGGCCGGGTCTTCGCCCGCCGGGTCGCTCTGGGCACCAACATCTTCCCGTCGCTGGTCAAGCGGATCCGCCCGTACACCGTCCCGGTCTACGACTACGCGCTGATGACCGAGCCGCTCACCGACGACCAGCTCGCCTCGATCGGCTGGAAGAACCGGCAGGGGCTGGGCGACAGCGCGAACCAGTTCCACTACTTCCGGCTGAGCGCCGACAACCGCATCCTGTGGGGCGGTTACGACGCCATCTACCCCTTCGGCGGCAAGCTGGACGCCGCCATGGACCACCGTCCGGAGACGTACCTCAAGCTGGCCGAGCACTTCTTCCGCTGCTTCCCACAGCTGGAGGGCGTGAACTTCAGCCACGCGTGGGGCGGCGCGATCGACACCTGCTCGCGCTTCTCGGCCTTCTTCGGTACGGCTCACGCCGGGAAGGTCGCGTACGCCGCCGGGTACACCGGCCTCGGTGTCGGGTCGACCCGCTTCGGCGCCGACGTGATGCTCGACCTGCTCTCGGGCGAGCAGACGGAGCGTACCGAGCTGGAGATGGTGCGCAGCAAGCCGATGCCGTTCCCGCCGGAGCCCTTCGCGTGGGCGGGCATCGGCATCACCAAGTGGTCGCTCGCCAGGTCGGACGAGAACGGCGGCCACCGCAACCTGTGGCTGAAGGCCATGGACAAGCTGGGACTCGGCTTCGACAGCTGAGACCCGGCTCACACCAACGAGGTGACCGAACCCGCGTAATACTCCGGGCCCAGGCCCCTCTCCCTCGTGAACGCACTGGCTGCGCACACGAATGGAGGCGGGGACACCATGGCCGGCTCGGGGCCCAAGACCGCGGTGGAATGGCTCGTATCGGTAGCACCGGACCCTGACGCCTGCCGGTGGGAATGGGAGCGAAACCCCCTGGGGGTCGCTCTTCTTCCCGCCGGCAGGCGCTGGGACGTCCTGATCCTGCCGGGCGAGCTCGGCTACCCCACGCTCGACATCCTGGCGCGTCTCATCGACCGCCCGGGGCCTGTCCTCGCCGACTTCGGCGATTCCCGCATGGGCTTCTTCGTGCCGCCGGGCACGGTCGGCCGCTGGATCGGTACGGGCGTACGCGGCGCGGGCCGCGGCACCTGGATCGTCGTCCCCTATCCCGGGCGGGCGGCCGGCGGGGTCCGCTGGCTGGTCCTGCCGGACGGCACGGGCACGCTCACCGATCCGGCGCTGCTGGAGCTCGCGATGCACGAGGCGGCCGCCGGTATCGCGCGGGAAGGCGATGGCTGAGCAGCAGCAGAAGGGCGCACAGACACCAGCTGCCGAGGACATCCAGCGGCCAGTGGTAGCCGCGCAGGATCAGGCCGGCGCCGGTGGCGAGCGTAAGGACGAGCGCGAGAAGGGGCGGCCACCAGCGGTGGCGGCGTACGTACGCCGAGACGAGCAGGGCCGCGCCGCAGTAGGCGACGGCCGCTGTCGCCGCGTGCCCGGACGGGTAGTAGCCGCTCTCCTGCGTGAGCGGCCCCGGGCGGGCGATCCAGGACTTCAGCGGGGCGACGAGGGCGGGCACCGCCGCCATGGCGAGCACGGCGGCAGCAGCGGAGGCGACAGCGCTGCGGCCACCGCGCCACAGCGTGTACACGACAGCGGCGGCCAGTACCGGCAGCGCGACGGCCATATTGCCGAGATCGGCGAAGAATTCCGTGAGACCGGTCGGGCCGTCGCCCACAACGGCCCGGCTGAGGCGCTCGTCAGCACGGTGCAGGGGGCCGTGGGCCGCGACCTGCCAGGTGACCAGAGCGAAGAGAAGCCCGAAGAGGGCGGCGGAGGCGAGGAGGAAAGCCGGCTGCCCCGGAACAGGGGGGGTAGTTCCGGGGCAGCCGCCCGGACCGGGCTGCCGCGCGCCCCGGGGGGTGTGGGACGGGCGGCGATCCGATCGGTGAGGAGTTCCAGAGCCCGAAGCTCCAGTGGTGTGCGCGAGGGCACGACCAGGGCGGGGCAGGGGGTGCCTCGACCTGGAACCGCCCGCAGTCCCCTGCGAGCGGGGTGTTTCTCTCATCTGCAGAAACCGTACGGCAGAGGGTGGGGGACCGACAGGCGGATCGTCATCCCGCCATTGGCCCCCCACCCTTTCTTCACAGCTCACATCCCGGTCACACGCCGGCGAAAGCCGCCTCGATGATGTCCAGGCCCTCGTTGAGCAGGTCCTCGCCGATGACGATCGGCGGCAGGAAGCGGAGCACGTTGCCGTACGTACCGCAGGTGAGGACCAGCAGACCCTCGGCGTGGCACGCCTTGGCGAGCGCGCCGGCGGCGGCCGCGTTCGGCTCCTTGGTGTCGCGGTCCGTGACGAGCTCGATGGCGATCATGGCGCCGCGGCCACGGATGTCACCGATGATGTCGAACTTCTCGGCCATGGCGGCGAGGCGGCCCTTCATGACCTCCTCGATCCGCTTCGCCTTCTTGTTGAGGTCGAGCTCCTTCATCGTCTCGATGGAGCCGAGCGCACCGGCGCAGGCGACCGGGTTTCCGCCGTACGTACCGCCGAGGCCGCCACCGTGCGGGGCGTCCATGATCTCGGCGCGGCCGGTCACGGCGGCGAGCGGCAGACCGCCCGCGATGCCCTTGGCGGTCGTGATCAGGTCGGGGACGATGCCCTCGTCCTCGCACGCGAACCACTGGCCGGTGCGGCAGAAGCCGGACTGGATCTCGTCGGCGACGAAGACGATGCCGTTGTCGTTGGCGAACTTCACGATCGCCGGCAGGAAGCCCTTGGCCGGCTCGATGAAGCCGCCCTCGCCGAGCACCGGCTCGATGATGATCGCGGCGACGTTGTCGGCGCCGACCTGCTTCGTGATCTGGTCGATGGCCTGGGCCGCGGCCTCGGGGCCGCAGTTCTCGGCGCCGGTGGGCCAGCGGTAGCCGTAGGCGACCGGGACGCGGTAGACCTCGGGGGCGAACGGGCCGAAGCCGTTCTTGTACGGCATGTTCTTCGAGGTCAGCGCCATCGTGAGGTTCGTACGGCCGTGGTAGCCGTGGTCGAAGACGACGACGGCCTGGCGCTTGGTGTACGCACGGGCGATCTTGACGGCGTTCTCGACGGCCTCGGCGCCGGAGTTGAACAGCGCCGACTTCTTGGCGTGGTCGCCCGGGGTCAGCTCGGCGAGGGCCTCACAGACCTCGACGTAGCCCTCGTACGGCGTGACCATGAAACAGGTGTGCGTGAAGTTCTGGAGCTGGGCGCTCGCCCGCCGCACGACTGCCTCGGCGGAGGCGCCGACGGAGGTCACGGCGATGCCGGAGCCGAAGTCGATCAGGCGGTTGCCGTCGACGTCCTCGATGATGCCGCCGTCCGCGCGCGCGGTGAAGACGGGCAGCACGGAGCCCACGCCACCGGCGACCGTGGCGGTGCGCCGGGCCTGAAGCTCGGCCGACTTCGGGCCGGGAATCGCGGTGACGACGCGGCGCTCCTGCGGGATTGCGGTCATGGTGGGGCTCCTGGGGGTATTCCGGACGCTTCTTTACCTCGCAGGCTAAGGGTGGGGGGTGGTACGTGGCATGTTCCGTTCGGGAGAAGTGGAGGCGTGTCGTTGTCCGTGGCGGACATAGTCGGAGGGCGCGGCGCGGCGCGGCCGGTGTTCCCTGCGGGGCTTTTCCCCCTGCCCGCCCCTTCCCGAACTGGGGCTCCGCCCCAGACCCCGCTCCAAACGCCGGAGGGGCTGAACTTCCCAGCCCGTCCGGCGTTTGAGGACACGCCCGGAGAGTGTCTGTGTGGTCTGGGGGCGCCGCAGGCAACATGCCCCCCGCCCACGCGCCGGGCGGTGAACTGCCCAGCCCCGGGCACTAGATTGAGGCCCTGCGCACACGCTGGTCAGGGGACGAGGGGCAGGGCACCGCATGGACACCGAGGGCACCGGCACACCAGACGCACGCGCCACCCGCGCCACCCCCGTACCGCGCCCGGCCGGCCCGCCCCCCGCCGCACCGCCCTCCGTACCCCCCGCCCCCACCCACGCCCCCACCACCGGCCCCACCCTCCCCGAATGGCTTCGCACGCCCCGCAACGCCGAAGGCGGCCCCGGCGTCTGGTCGTACGGCCATGTCCCGCGGCCCGCGGAGGAGCCCGAGATCATCCCCGGCCGCCAGCTCGTCAGCGGCGCCCTGATCTCCCTCCTCACCGCACTCCTCATCTGGTCGCTCTGCTGGAACGGCTACATCAGCTTCTGGCTGTGGCCGCTCTTCTGGTTCACGCCCGAAGCCTGGCGCGAGGACGGCGGCAACATGGCCTACGTCTGGGTCTCGTACCTCTACTACGGCCTCTTCGCCCTCCTGCTCGCCGTCGCCTTCGGCCGCATGGGCCGCTGGACCGAGGTCGTACGCCGCTACCTCCTCCCCAAGCCCCGCACCGAAGCCGGCCCCGCCCCCGACCCCCGCACCGAACCCGGCTCCGCCGCCGACCCCGCCGAGTGGCCCGAGCTGCGCGCCGCCGGCCAGGCCGAGGCCGCCGCGCGCCTGGCGCAGGACACGAAGTCCGGGCGTATGAACGACGTCGACTACGCCCGGATCCGCCGCGCCTGGCAGTCCGTCCAGGCCGACCCGTCCCGGCTGGCCGCCTTCACCGACACCGTCCTGCGCAACGGCGCCGCCGCCTGCACCCACCCCTCCGGCGCGCGCGACCTGCCCGTACGCGCCGCCGCGCACGACCTCCGCGCCCGCCAGGTCCGCCTCGGCACCGTCCACCCCGGCGAACGCAATCCGTACGGCCGGCGCGGTACCGGCCTCGCCCTCGACCCCGAACTGCTCGGCACCTCCCTCGTGGCCGTGGGCCCGCCCGGCTCCGGCAAGACCCGCGACCTGGTACGCCCCGTCGTGGAATCGCTCGCGCTCCAGGCGCTCGCGGGCCAGGCCGCCGTCATCGCCGTCGCGGCCGTCGGGGCGCAGCTCGGCCCGGACGAGGCGTACGACGTGGTGATCAAGCTCGGCGACCCCGCCTCCGTGTACGACCTGGACCTGTACGGCGGCACCACCGACCCGGACGAGGCCGCCGCCGTACTCGCCGAGGGCTTCGTCGGCGACCTGCCCGAAGTCGACAGCCGCCGCGCAGCCACCGCCCTCGCCCAGCTCCTCGGCCCGTACCGCGCCGCCTACGGCCGCTTCCCCTCCGTACCCGAACTGCGCGAACTCCTCGACGGCGTACCGACGGCGCTCGCAGCGCTGCGCGAAGCCCTCGACGACGGCTCGCAGTACGCCCTCCAGCGCGAACTCGACGCCCGCGCACGGCAGTCGGGTACCCCGGGGGACCCCGGTATCGCGCTCGCCGACCGGGTCGCGCTGCTCGACCGGCCCGCCTTCGCGTCGTTCTTCGACACGAGCGGCCGGGCGCGGCCCTTCTCGCTCCGCTCCCTGGAACACCCGCTGCGCGTCCGCATCGACCTGCCCGAGCGCGGGCACGCCGAGGCGTCCCGGATGCTGGCCCGGCTCGTACTCGCCCAGTTCACGGCGAGCGCCGCGCACCGCGCCGACCGTTCGCTCTTCGCCTGCCTCGTGCTGGACGACGCGACGCGCGCGATCACCGCGGAGACCGTGCGCGGCATCCAGCGGCTGCGCTCCGCCCACGCCGGAGCCGTGATCACGCTGCGGTCACTCGACGACGTACCGGAGAATCTGCACTCGGCCCTGCTCGGCGCCGTGGGGTGCCGGATGGCCTTCTCGGGGGTCACGACGTGGGACGGAAAGCGGTTCGCCGAGGCGTGGGGCACCGAGTGGGTCGAGACGCGTGACGTGACGAGCCGGACGGTTTTCGCTGATCAGCCGCTTACCCGGGCGTTTCACGTCTTCCGGCGGATCGTGACGGGCAAGGCCGTGACGACGGACGCGATTACGGTGCGCAAGGTCGAGCGGGAGCGGTGGTCCGCGTCGGATCTGGCCCATTCGGTGCCTGCCGGGCATGCCGTTCTGTCCCTGACCACGGTCCGGGGGGAGCACGCTCCGCCGCTGCTCGTGGATCTGCGGAGCTGAGTGGCGCGGCGCGCGGGACCCGTACGTCCTGGCACAATCGGTATGAGCCGTTCATACGCGACGGCGAAAAAACCTCCGAAAAAACCTCCGAACAATCCTTCGTTCCTCCTTCGTAAGGTCATACCGTCCATGCCGCCCACGCTCGCCTCGCTCGTCCACCACTCGGCGCTCAAGCTCACCGTCCGCGCCGGGGAGGACCGGCTGGACACGCCGGTGCGCTGGGCCCACGTCAGTGAGCTCCCGGACCCCGTGCCGTACATGGAGGGCGGTGAGCTCCTCCTCGTCACCGCCGTGAAGCTCGAAGCCGAGGATCCGGAAGTGATGCGCCGGTACGTGCGGCGGCTGGCCGGGGCGGGTGTCGTGGGGCTCGGCTTCGCCATCGGTGTCCATTACGACGACATTCCGCAGGCGCTCGTCGACGCCGCCACCGACGAGGGGCTACCGCTGCTGGAAGTGCCGCGCCGTACGCCCTTCATTGCCATCAGCAAGGCCGTCTCCGCCGCGAACGCCGCCGACCAGTACCGCGCGGTGACCGCCGGTTTCGAGGCGCAGCGCGAGCTGACGAAGGCGGCGCTGTCGGGCGACGGGCCGGGGGATCTGCTGGCCCGTCTCGCGTCCCACGTCAACGGGTGGGCGGCGCTGTACGACGTCTCCGGGGCGGTGGTCGCCGCCGCGCCCGACTGGGCCGCGCGCCGGGCCGCCCGGCTCACCGCCGACGTCGAACGGCTGCGGGAGCGGCCCGCGCCGGCGAGTTCGGTCGTCGGCGGTGGCGGCGCGGACAGCGACGCGGAGGCGGACGACCGGGTCGAGCTGCAGTCGCTGGGCGCGGGGCGGCGCGTGCGGGGCGTACTGGCGGTCGGCACGGGCGCTCCGCTGGGGACGGCCGAGCGGTACGCCGTCCACTCGGCGATCGCGCTGCTCACGCTGACGACGGAGCGGTCGCGGTCCTTGCAGGCGGCCGAGCAGCGGCTGGGCGCGGCGGTGCTGCGGATGCTGCTGGCGGGGGAGCCGGACCATGCGCGGGCGGTCGCCGGCGATCTGTACGGGGCGCTGCTGGATGCCCCCTTCCGCCTCCTCATCGCCGAGCCGACGGCCGCTGAGGCGGAGGGCGCGGCCGCGGGGTCCGACCCGTTGCACGGGCTCGCCGACGCGATGGAGTCGGCGGCGATGCGGGCGGGAGAACCGGTGCTGGTGGTGCCGGACGGCGACCGGCTGGTGGTGCTGGCGGCGGACGGGGGCGACGCGGTGCAAGCCTGCCTCGCCCATACGGAGGCGCGGCGCGGGGATTCGGCGCGGCCGCACGAGCCGGCGGACGAGGACGAGCTGGTGGTCGGTCTGTCGGCGCCGGCCGGCCCGATCGCGGCGGTCGGGGCGTACAAGCAGGCGGAACAGGCGCTCTCGGTCGCGCGACGGCGCGGGCGTGCGCTGGTCGAGCACGAGGAGCTGGCGGCGGGCTCGGTGATGCAGCTGCTGGCGGACGACGCGGTGCGATCTTTCGCGGACGGGACGCTGCGGGCACTGCACGAGCACGACGCGAAGGGACGCGGCGACCTGATCGCCTCGCTGCGGGCATGGCTGTCGCGCCACGGGCAGTGGGACGCGGCGGCGGCGGACCTGGGCGTTCACCGGCATACGCTGCGGTACCGGATGCGGAGGGTCGAGGAGATCCTGGGCCGGTCGCTGGACGACGCGGATGTCCGGATGGAGCTGTGGCTGGCGCTCAAGGCGACGTCGGGGTCGGGGTCCGGCTCCGCCTGAGTGGGGGACGGGGTCCCGAAACTGGGGCGCTGCCCCAGCCCCCGGTCCTCAAGCGCCGGACGGGCTGGTTGTGCCGCGGGGGTGCTGCCGGGGCTCCGCCCCAGGCCCCGCTCCTCAAACGCCGGAGGGGCTGGATGTGGCTGGGCGGGGAAGGGTTTGCCGCGCGGGCGGATGGCTGCCGCGTGGGTCCCGCGCCGGCGGAACGGCTGGCGCGCGCCGCAGATCCAGTTCAGCCATGTCCAGCCCGTCCGGCGTTTGAGGACACGCCCGTAGGGCGTCCGGGGGTCCGGGGGCTTGCCCCACCACGCGGCGGCAGCCGCAAAATGACACAGCGGGAAGGGGCGGGTAGGGGAAATTTCAGCCCTCAGCCCCGGGCCCGCACGTGCCGCCACCCCACGCCGCACCGCCCACGCCACGGCGCGAACCCGTGTCGTCCGCCAATCCGGCGTCCCCCGACCCCCCAGCACTCCATCCCGGATAAACGACCTCGCGCCCCCGCACCCCTACCGTGGTGACATCAGCACCCACCCCCTCGGAAGGGCCGGAAACGATATGACTTCCACCCACGCCTTCTGGCTCGCCGGCCGCCAGGCCACCGGCGAGGACGCGTTCGACGTCACGTCCCCCTGGGACGGCCGGCTCGTCGGCAAGGTGAGCATCCCCACCGACGCGCAGGTCGAAGAGGCCGTCGCGGCCGCGTACGCCGTCGAGAACGAGTTCGCGGCGACCCCCGCGCACGTTCGCGCCGCCGCCCTCGACCACGTCAGCAAGCGCCTCGTCGAGCGCACCGAAGAGATCGCGCAGCTCATCTCCGCGGAGAACGGCAAGCCGATCAAGTGGGCCCGCGGTGAAGTCGGCCGCGCCGTTTCCGTGTTCCGGTTCGCAGCCGAGGAAGCCCGCCGTTTCAACGGCGGCGAGGCCCAGCGCCTCGACACCGACGCCGGCGGCACCGGCCGCCTCGCCCTGACGCGCCGCTTCCCCCGCGGCACGATCCTCGGCATCGCGCCGTTCAACTTCCCGCTGAACCTCTGCGCACACAAGGTCGCCCCGGCCATCGCCGTAGGCGCGCCCATCATCCTCAAGCCGGCGCCCGCCACACCGCTCTCCGGCCTGATCCTGGGTGAGCTGCTCGCCGAGACCGACCTCCCGGCCGGCTCCTGGTCCGTCCTGCCCGTCGCCAACGAGAAGATGCCGGCGCTGGTGCAGGACGAGCGCCTGCCGGTCATCTCCTTCACGGGGTCCGAGAAGGTCGGCTACGCGATCATGGACTCGGTGCCGCGCAAGCACTGCACCCTGGAGCTCGGCGGCAACGGCGCGGCCGTCGTCCTCGCCGACTGGTCCTCGGACCAGGACCTGGACTGGGCCGCGACCCGCATCGCGACCTTCTCCAACTACCAGGCCGGCCAGTCCTGCATCTCCGTGCAGCGCGTGATCGCCGACGCCTCCGTGTACGAGCGTCTCGTGCCGAAGATCGTCGCGGCCGTCGAGGCCCAGGTCACCGGTGACCCGAACGACGCCGGAACCGACGTCGGCCCGCTGGTCAACGAGGACGCCGCCAAGCGCGTCGAGTCGTGGGTCGAGGAAGCCGTCAAGGCGGGCGCGACGCTGCTCACCGGCGGCAAGCGCGACGGTGCGTCGTACGCCCCGACCGTTCTCGCCGACGTACCGGCCGACACCACGATCTCCTGCGAGGAGGTCTTCGGACCTGTCCTGACGGTGCGCCGGGTGGAGGGCGAGGCCGAGGCCTTCGCCGCGGTCAACGACTCCAAGTTCGGCCTCCAGGCGGGCGTGTTCACACACGACCTCCAGACGGCCTTCCGCGCCCACCGCGAGCTGGAGGTCGGCGGCGTGATCGTCGGCGACGTCCCCTCGTACCGCGCGGACCAGATGCCGTACGGCGGCGTCAAGCAGTCCGGCGTCGGCCGCGAGGGTGTGCGGTACGCGATGGACGACTACACGTACGAGCGGGTCATGGTCTTCACGGGCCTCGCCCTCTGACGTACCTGACGTCGTACGTCACCTGAACGACGGCCGGAGCCCACTGTGCGGGGGCTCCGGCCGTTTCCTTTTGCCCGTGATGCCGATCGGTGCGCCAGGGGTGGTGAGGATGCCGGGAATCGGGTAGATACGGACGAGTAAAACCGGGCGGTAATGCGACCGGCCGGGCCACGACTCGCGGCGAGGTGAGCTCCTCATGTCCGCACAACCGACCCAGCAGCCCAAGGTCTCCGAACGCGAAGCACGGCAGGTCGCCGAGGCGGCGCGCGAACAGGACTGGCGAAAGCCGAGTTTCGCCAAGGAACTCTTCCTCGGCCGCCTGCGCATGGACCTCATCCATCCGCATCCGATGCCGCCGCCCGAGGACGCGGCGCGCGGAGAGGCGTTTCTCGCCAAGCTCCGCGTCTTCTGCGAGACGAAGATCGACGGCGCGCAGATCGAGCGCGACGCGAAGATCCCCGACGAGGTGATCAACGGGCTCAAGGAGCTCGGCGCGCTCGGCATGAAGATCGACATCAAGTACGGCGGCCTCGGCCTCACCCAGGTGTACTACAACAAGGCCCTGGCGCTCGTCGGCTCGGCGAACCCGGCCATCGGCGCACTCCTGTCGGCGCATCAGTCGATCGGCGTACCGCAGCCGCTCAAACTTTTCGGTACGCAGGAGCAGAAGGACGCCTTCCTGCCGCGACTCGCCCGTACCGACATCTCCGCCTTCCTCCTCACCGAGCCGGACGTCGGCTCGGACCCGGCGCGCCTGGCGACGACGGCCGTACCCGACGGCGACTCGTACGTCATGGACGGCGTGAAGCTCTGGACGACGAACGGGGTGGTCGCCGACCTGCTGGTCGTCATGGCGCGCGTACCCAAGTCCGAGGGTCACAAGGGCGGCATCACCGCCTTCGTGGTGGAGGCGGACGCCCCGGGCATCACCGTCGAGAACCGCAACGCCTTCATGGGGCTGCGCGGCCTGGAGAACGGCGTCACCCGCTTCCACCAGGTACGGGTCCCCGCCGCGAACCGCATCGGCCCGGAGGGCGCCGGCCTCAAGATCGCGCTCACCACGCTCAACACCGGACGCCTGTCGCTGCCCGCGATGTGCGTGGGCGCGGGGAAGTGGTGCCTGAAGATCGCCCGCGAGTGGTCGTCGGTGCGTGAACAGTGGGGCAAGCCGGTCGCCTTCCACGAGGCGGTGGGCTCGAAGATCTCCTTCATCGCGGCGACCACGTTCGCTCTGGAAGCGGTCCTGGACCTCTCTTCGCAGATGGCCGACGAGGACCGTAACGACATCCGCATCGAGGCCGCCCTCGCCAAGCTGTACGGCAGCGAAATGGCCTGCCTGATGGCCGACGAGCTGGTCCAGATCCGCGGCGGCCGGGGCTTCGAGACGGCGGATTCCCTGGCGGCGCGGGGCGAACGGGCCGTACCCGCCGAGCAGATCCTGCGCGACCTGCGCATCAACCGGATCTTCGAGGGCTCGACGGAGATCATGCACCTGCTGATCGCGCGGGAGGCGGTCGACGCCCACCTGAAGGTGGCGGGCGACATCATCGACCCCGAAAAGCCGCTGTCGGCGAAGGCGAAGGCGGGCGCGAACGCGGCGGGCTTCTACGCCAAGTGGCTCCCGAAGCTGGTGACGGGACCGGGCCAGCTTCCGGGCTCGTACGCCGAGTTCCACCCTCCCGGGCACCCGGACCTCTCCGCCCACCTCCGCTACGCCGAACGCACGGCGCGCAAGCTCGCCCGCTCGACCTTCTACGCCATGTCGCGCTGGCAGGGCCGCATGGAGACGAAGCAGGGCTTCCTCGGCCGGATCGTCGACATCGGCGCGGAACTCTTCGCGATGAGCGCGGCGTGCGTACGGGCCGAACTCCTGCGTACGACATCCGGGCACGGCCGCGAGGCGTACCAACTGGCCGACGTCTTCTGCCGCCAGTCCCGCATCCGGACGGAAGAACTCTTCAACCGGCTGTGGACCAACACCGACGACCTCGACAACAAGGTCGTCAAGGGCGTCCTGTCCGGTACGTACACCTGGCTGGAGCAGGGCATCGTCGACCCGAGCGGCGAAGGCCCCTGGATCGCGGAAGCGAACCCCGGCCCGTCCGCACGGGAGAACGTCCACCGCCCGATCCGCTAGGAACAGTGCCTGAAGCCCGGCGGGGCGGTCGGTCGGAAGGTCCGACCGCCCGCCGGGCCACCGGCATGTCCAAAGGGCGAAACGCACCGAAGCTCACCGCGCCCCACCCGGCAGGATGGGCCGCGTGACCGTCGTAGACATCCCCGGCTCCAAGTCCGTGACCGCCCGCGCGCTGTTTCTCGCCGCCGCGGCCGCCGGAACCACCACCCTCCTGCGCCCGCTCAGCTCGGACGACACCGAGGGCTTCGCCGAGGGGCTGGGCAGGCTCGGGTACCGGGTGGAGCGCGGGCCCGACGCCTGGCGCGTCGAGGGCCGCCCGGCGGGCCCGGCCGTCGGCGAAGCCGACGTCTACTGCCGCGACGGCGCCACCACCGCCCGCTTCCTGCCCACACTCGCCGCCGCCGGCGCCTCCGGTACGTACCGCTTCGACGCATCCCCGCAGATGCGCCGCCGCCCGCTCGCCCCGCTCACCGACGCGCTGCGCGCGCTCGGCGTCGACCTGCGCCACGAAGAGGCCGAGGGCCACCACCCGCTGCGCATCGCCGCCGCCGGCATCAAGGGCGGCGAAGTCACCCTGGACGCGGGGGAGTCGTCGCAGTACCTGACGGCGCTCCTGATGCTCGGCCCGCTCACCGCGGAGGGCCTGCGCATCACCGTCACCGACCTCGTCTCGGCGCCGTACGTCGAGATCACCCTCGCGATGATGCGTAGCTTCGGCGCCGAAGTGACGCGCGGGGGCAGCGTTTTCAGCGTCGCACCCGGCGGCTACCGCTCGACGACGTACGCCGTCGAGCCCGACGCCTCCACCGCGAGCTACTTCTTCGCCGCAGCGGCGATCTCGCCCGGCCGCGAGGTCACGGTCCCCGGGCTCGGCGCGGGCGCGCTCCAGGGGGACCTGCGCTTCGTCGACGTACTGGAACGGATGGGCGCTGAGGTCCGTATCACCGCGGACAGCACCACGGTCCGGGGCACCGGCACGCTGGGCGGCCTCACGGTCAACATGCGCGACATCTCCGACACCATGCCGACGCTGGCGGCCATCGCGCCGTACGCCGCCGGACCGGTCCGTATCGAGGACGTCGCCAACACCCGCGTCAAGGAGTGCGACCGGCTGGAGGCGTGCGCGGAGAATCTGCGCCGGATGGGCGTCACGGTCGCCACCGGCCCCGACTGGATCGAGATCCACCCCGGCATGCCCCGGCCCACCGAAATCGCCACGCACGGCGACCACCGCATGGCGATGTCCTTCGCCGTCACGTCACTGCGCACCGCACCACCCGGTGTGACCTTCGACGACCCCGGCTGCGTACGGAAGACCTTCCCGGCCTTCCACGAGGCCTTCGCGGCGCTTCAGCGAGCCTGGTGACCCTGACCCTCCGGGGCTCCGGGCCCCGACAGACGGACCCGCGCCGCGTGGGGAGGGTCGAAGAAGTCGACGTAGACGCGTTCATAGCGCTCGATGCACTCCAGCCTGACGGGGAGGTACTCGTCCGAAGAACCGAAGACCCCGAAGCCGCCGGAACAGAGAACTCGTGCCCGATGCGTGGCACGCCCCCCACGCATCGCACCACGCAGACAGCTTCGTCGGGTCCGGAGTGCTCAACCGAATGAATCTGCAGCCGGCCCGGGGGCGTGGCAGCGCGCATCACACCCCCACGGTCCCGTCGATGCCCTCGCGGAGGAAATCGGCGTGGCCGTTGTGGCGGGCGTACTCGTGCATCATGTGCAGCATCACCATCCGCAGCGACACGTCCTCGCCCGTTCGGGCCCAGTGGCCGGTCACGTCCAGCGACTCCGCCTCCCGCTCGATGCGACGCGCGTGCTCGACCTCCGCCTGCCAGGCGTCGAACGCCTGCGACCGGGTGGCCGAAGCGGCGTCGTACGCCACCTGGAAGTCGCCCTCGGCCGACCACACGAGCGGTATGTCCTGGCCGTCGATCACCCGCCGGAACCACGCCCGTTCCACCTCCGCCATGTGCCGTACCAGACCCAGCAGCGACAGCGTCGACGGCGGCATCGACTGCCTCCGCAGGTCCTCGTCGGTCAGCCCCTCGCACTTCATGGCGAGCGTCGCGCGGTGGTAGTCGAGGAATCCGCGCAGCGTCTCGCGCTCCCCGGCGGCGACGGGCGGACCGATGCGCTCGGTGGTCAAGGAAGGCTCCTTTTCGTACGGGCGGTAAGGCGGCCGGGGGCGGCGCCTGTGGCGCGAGCCGTACCCATGCACCACAATCGTGCATTCACCCACGCATCAACAGAACCAGGGGTCACGCATGTTCGGGGCGGGAAAGCGAAACAGCCGACGGCGTGGGGCGGCCCTCGCAGCGGGCGGACTGCTGTTCGCGGGAGCGGTCGCTTGCGGCGGCGGCAGCGAGGGCGGCGGCGGTCAGGACGACAACAAGCCCAGCAGTAAGGGCAAGGCCACCGCGAGTGGGCCCAAGGCGCTCACCGAGGCTCAGCTCACCGCCGCCTCCTTCACCGACGGCGAGACGGTCGGCAAGTACACCGCGTCCGAGTTCACTCTCGGCGCGCCCCACGGCGACAACTACACCGCCGACCCCGCCGTCTGCCAGCCGCTGGTCAGCCTCGCCGCCGATGTCACCGACTACGACCTGAAGACCGAGGTCAGCCGCCAGGTCGACGTCCCGGACGAGATGCTCGGCCTCACCGTCGCCGTCCAGCTCCGCTCGTACGGAGGCGGCGACGCCGCCCGCGTCATGAAGGACCTCGGCAAGGCCGGCAAGGAGTGCGCCGACGGCTTCACCGAGGTGCGCGCCATCGCCAAGGGCAAGTACCTCAAGGTCGAGCCGGTCGAGGCGCCCGAGTTCGGAGCCGGCGCGGACGAGGCCAGGGCGTACCACTTCACGATTCTCGACGTGAAGGGGAAGCTCAAGCTCCACGAGTACCTCACGGTCGTACGCTCCGGCTCGGCCACCCTCTCCTTCCGCGGCGAAATCACCGGCACCAAGGACATCGGCGGAGTGCCCGGGGAAGTCACGGACGCCCAGTGGGAGAAGTTCCGGGCGGCGGTCGGCACGAAGTGAGGGGGAAACGGAGTCGCTGTCCAACCAGTGAGCCATTGCGGCAACAATGGGGGGCATGAGCGACAGCCCAGCCCCCCTCGCCGACCCGCACATCGCCTTCGACCCGTCCGAAGGCCGCCGGGACATCGTCGTCCTCGGCTCCACCGGGTCCATCGGTACCCAGGCCATCGACCTGGTGCTCCGCAACCCCGACCGCTTCCGCGTCACCGCGCTCTCCGCGGCCGGCGGCCGGGTCGGACTGCTCGCCGAGCAGGCGCGGCAGCTGCGGGTCCGCAGCGTCGCGGTCGCCCGTGAGGACGCCGTGCCCGCCCTGCGCGAGGCGCTGGAAGCCCAGTACGGCACCGCTGAGCCCCTCCCCGAGATCCTGGCCGGGCCCGATGCCGCCACCCAGGTCGCCGCATCCCCGTGCCACACCGTCCTCAACGGCATCACCGGATCCATCGGCCTCGCCCCGACGCTCGCCGCCCTCGAAGCCGGCCGCACCCTCGCCCTCGCGAACAAGGAGTCGCTGATCGTCGGCGGCCCGCTCGTGAAGGCGCTCGCCAAGCCGGGTCAGATCATCCCGGTCGACTCCGAGCACGCCGCGCTCTTCCAGGCCCTCGCCGGCGGCACCCGCGCCGACGTCCGCAAGCTCGTCGTCACCGCGTCCGGTGGCCCCTTCCGCGGCCGTACGAAGGCCGAACTGGCCCACGTCACCCGTGAGGACGCCCTCGCGCACCCCACCTGGGCCATGGGCCCGGTGATCACGGTCAACTCGGCGACGCTCGTCAACAAGGGTCTTGAGGTCATCGAGGCGCACCTCCTCTACGACATTCCCTTCGACCGCATTGAGGTCGTCGTGCACCCGCAGTCGTATGTTCACTCAATGGTGGAATTTACCGACGGCTCGACGCTCGCCCAGGCGACCCCGCCCGACATGCGCGGTCCGATCGCCATCGGCATCGGCTGGCCCGAGCGCGTCCCCGACGCCGCGCCCGCCTTCGACTGGTCCAAGGCGTCGACGTGGGAGTTCTTCCCCCTCGACAACGACGCTTTCCCCTCCGTGGGACTCGCCCGTCACGTCGGTACGCTCGCGGGCACGGCCCCGGCGGTGTTCAATGCCGCGAACGAGGAATGCGTCGACGCGTTTCTCGCGGGACGGCTGCCGTTCACAGGAATCGTGGATACGGTCGCCGAAGTCGTGGCCGAGCATGGCAGCCCCCGTACGGGAACCTCGCTCACCGTCGCGGACGTCCTGGAAGCCGAGACCTGGGCACGAGCCCGGGCCCGTGAAATCGCAGTAAAGACAGCTGCACAGGCAACAGCGGAGGCTCGCGCATGACGACGGTCCTGTTGACGGTCCTCGGGATAGTCATCTTCTTTGTCGGGCTGCTCATCTCCATCGCCTGGCACGAGCTCGGCCACCTCTCGACCGCCAAGCTCTTCGGCGTCCGCGTGCCGCAGTACATGGTCGGCTTCGGCCCGACCATCTGGTCGCGCCACAAGGGCGAGACGGAGTACGGCGTCAAGGCGATCCCGCTCGGCGGCTACATCCGCATGATCGGGATGTTCCCGCCCGGAGCCGACGGGAAGATCGAGGCCAGGTCGACGTCGCCGTGGCGCGGCATGATCGAGGACGCCCGTTCGGCGGCGTACGAGGAACTGCAGCCCGGCGACGAGACGCGCCTCTTCTACACGCGCAAGCCGTGGAAGCGCGTGATCGTGATGTTCGCCGGTCCCTTCATGAACCTGATCCTCGCCGTGGCGATCTTCCTCGGCGTCTTCATGACGATCGGCCTGAACCAGCAGACGACCACGGTCGACACCGTCGTCCCCTGCGTGGTCGCGCAGAGCGAGAACCGCGACTGCCGCAAGAGTGACCCGGCGTCGCCCGCCAAGGCCGCCGGCCTGGAGAAGGGCGACAAGATCGTCGCCTTCAACGGCAAGCCCGTCGAGGACTGGACCACCCTTTCGGACCGTATCCGCGAGACCATCGGCCCCGCTTCGATCACGGTCGAGCGCGACGGCCGGGAGAAGGTCCTCCAGGCGACGCTGATCGCCAACAAGGTCGCCAAGAAGGACGCCCAGGGCCAGCCCATCGAAGATCAGTACGTCAACGCCGGTTACCTCGGCTTCGGCCCCGGCATGGCCGTCACCCCGCTGACCTTCACCGACTCGCTGGACCACATGGGCGTCATGATCGAGTCCGGCGTCGACTCGCTCATCGCCCTGCCGTCCAAGGTCCCCGACCTGTGGAACGCGGCATTCAACGGCGAGGAGCGCAAGGCCGACTCCCCGATGGGCGTGGTCGGCGCGGCCCGCGTGGGCGGCGAGATCCTCGGGCTCGGGCTGCCCATGGAGAACACCGCCGCGATGATGCTGTTCCTCGTCGGAGGCTTCAACCTCTCCCTCTTCCTCTTCAACATGCTGCCGCTCCTGCCCCTGGACGGCGGGCACATCGCGGGGGCCCTGTGGGAGTCGCTGAGGCGCAATGTGGCGAAGGTCTTCCGGCGCCCCGACCCGGGTCCCTTCGACGTCGCGAAGCTGATGCCCCTCGCGTACGTCGTCGCCGGGATCTTCATCTGTTTCACCGCGCTGGTGCTGGTGGCCGATGTGGTCAATCCGGTACGAATCTCCTGAGCCGACATGGTGACGTGGTGTGCTCCGGGCTTTCGAGGTGACGTAACCTCGGTGTCCGGAGCCCGCCGATCTCGGGACCTTGATCCAAACTTGGGGTTGCACAGCAGATGACTGCAATTTCTCTCGGAATGCCGTCCGTTCCGACGAAGCTCGCCGACCGAAGGGTCAGCCGCAAGATCCAGGTCGGATCAGTGGCCGTCGGCGGGGACGCACCCGTCTCGGTGCAGTCGATGACGACCACCAGGACGTCCGACATCGGCGCGACGCTCCAGCAGATCGCGGAGCTGACCGCCTCGGGCTGCCAGATCGTACGCGTGGCCTGTCCCACCCAGGACGACGCCGACGCGCTCGCGACCATCGCGCGCAAGTCGCAGATTCCGGTGATCGCGGACATCCACTTCCAGCCGAAGTACGTCTTCGCCGCCATCGACGCCGGCTGCGCCGCGGTCCGGGTGAACCCCGGCAACATCAAGCAGTTCGACGACAAGGTGAAGGAGATCGCCAAGGCGGCCTCCGCCGCCGGCACCCCGATCCGCATCGGCGTGAACGCCGGCTCGCTCGACGCGCGCCTGCTCGCGAAGTACGGCAAGGCCACCCCTGAGGCGCTCGTCGAGTCGGCGCTGTGGGAAGCCTCCCTCTTCGAGGAGCACGGCTTCGGCGACATCAAGATCTCGGTCAAGCACAACGACCCGGTCGTGATGGTCAACGCCTACCGGCAGCTCGCCGCGCAGTCCGACTACCCGCTGCACCTCGGTGTCACGGAGGCCGGACCGGCCTTCCAGGGCACCATCAAGTCGGCCGTCGCCTTCGGCGCGCTGCTGAGCGAGGGCATCGGCGACACCATCCGCGTCTCGCTGTCCGCGCCGCCCGTGGAAGAGGTCAAGGTCGGCCTCCAGATCCTGGAGGCGCTCAACCTCAAGCAGCGCCGCCTGGAGATCGTGTCCTGCCCGTCCTGCGGCCGCGCCCAGGTCGACGTCTACAAGCTGGCCGACCAGGTCGCCGCCGGTCTCGACGGCCTGGAGGTGCCGCTGCGCGTCGCCGTCATGGGCTGCGTCGTCAACGGCCCCGGCGAGGCCCGCGAGGCCGACCTCGGTGTCGCCTCCGGCAACGGCAAGGGTCAGATCTTCGTCAAGGGCGAAGTCATCAAGACCGTGCCCGAGTCGAAGATCGTCGAGACGCTCATCGAAGAGGCGATGAAGATCGCCGAGCAGATGGAGAAGGACGGCGTCATGTCGGGCGAGCCCGAGGTCTCCGTCAGCAGCTGACCTTTCCGCCCCACGACGACGCAACGGAGCCCCGCCCCCGGCAGGGCTTCGTTCCGTTTTGCGGCGTCCCCGAGGAGCGCCCGGTAGAGTGCGGAGATCAGAAAACCGTACGGTGAGGCCCCTCACGTGTTGACTCAGACCACTACCCGGGTCCTCGACCCCGGCGAACTCGGCGCCGCGCTCGCCATCCTCGAAAGCGAGCCCGTCGCCAACGCCTTCGTGACCTCACGCGTCCAGGCCGCCGGTCTCGACCCGTGGCGCCTCGGCGGCGAGATGTGGGGCTGGTACGCCGACGGCCGCCTGCGCTCGCTGTGCTACTCCGGGGCCAACCTGGTCCCGATCTGCGCGACCCCGGAAGCGGTACGCGCCTTCGCCGACCGCGCCCGCAGGGGCGGCCGCCGCTGCTCGTCGATCGTCGGCCCCGCCGAGGCCACCGGGCAGCTGTGGCGCCTCCTCGAACCCAGCTGGGGCCCGGCCCGCGACGTACGTCCGAACCAGCCGCTCATGGTCACCGACCAGCCCTCGCCCGACGTCCGGCCCGACCCCCGCGTCCGCCGCATCCGCAAGAGCGAGATCGACGTGATCATGCCCGCGTGCGTGGCGATGTTCACCGAGGAGGTCGGCGTCTCGCCGCTCGCGGGCGACGGTGGGCTGCTCTACCAGGCGCGGGTCGCCGAACTCGTCGCCGCCGGGCGCTCGTTCGCCCGTATCGACGACGGCAAGGTCGTCTTCAAGGCCGAGATCGGTGCCGCCACCCCCCAGGCCTGCCAGATCCAGGGCGTCTGGGTGGCCCCCGAGTACCGGGGCCGCGGCCTGTCCGAGACCGGCATGGCGGCCGTGCTGCGCTACGCGCTGGCCGATGTCGCGCCCGTGGTCAGCCTGTACGTGAACGACTTCAACACGGCGGCGCGTGCGTCGTACCGGAGGGTCGGCTTCCGCGAGGTTGGCGCGTTTATGAGCGTGTTGTTCTGAGGTGAGCGCCCAGTAGGGTGCAATTCATGGCACCTCTTGCCGGGGGCGAACCCCGGACCCCCGCCGTCGTGGTAGCGCCGGTTGACCTCGCCGAGCGCGTGGACGAGGCGCTCGCCGTACAGGCCCTCGCCTTCGGCCTCACCGACGACGAGATCGGTGTACGCCGTCACATCGTGCTGCGGCACCTCCTCAGCCCCGGCGCGCGGGCGCTCGGTGCCACGACGCCCGAAGGCCGGCTCGTCGGCTTCGTCTACGGGATGCCCAACGACCGTACGCACTGGTGGTCCACGGTCGTCGAGCCGTACCTGCGCCGAGCGGGGAACGACGACTGGCTCGACGACTCCTTCGTCATCACCGAACTGCACGTCGACCCCTCCCACCAGGCACGCGGCATCGGCCGCGAGCTGATCACCACCATCACGGACACCGCCGAGCAGCCCCGCTCGATCCTCTCCGCGATCGACATCGAGAGCCCGGCCCGCGGCCTCTACCGAGCACTGGGTTACGTCGACCTGGCCCGCCAGGTGCACTTCCCGAGTGCCCCGAGGCCGTACGCCGTGATGGGTGCGCCGCTCCCGTTGCGACGTTACGGCGCGTAACGGATTTCCCGGGGCCTGTACCACCCGGCTAACCTCCTTGCCATCACACTTTTCTTCGCAGGAGTTCACCATGGCCCAGGTCCAGCGCATGTCCCGTCTGATGGTCAAGACACTGCGTGACGACCCGGCGGACGCCGAGACGCTCAGCCACAAGCTGCTGGTGCGCGCAGGCTACGTCCGCCGGAACGCAGCGGGGATCTGGACCTGGCTCCCGCTGGGCAAGAAGGTCCTCGACAACATCTCGCGCGTCGTGCGCGAGGAGATGGACGACATCGGCGCCCAGGAGGTGCTGCTGCCCGCGCTCCTGCCCAAGGAGGCGTACGAGGCGAGCGGCCGCTGGGAGGAGTACGGCGACCTGCTGTTCCGCCTCAAGGACCGCAAGGGGGCCGACTACCTCCTCGGCCCGACGCACGAAGAGATCTTCACGCAGACGGTCAAGGACCAGTGCACGTCCTACAAGGACCTGCCGGTGATGCTCTACCAGATCCAGGTCAAGTACCGCGACGAGGCGCGTCCGCGCTCCGGCGTGCTGCGCGGCCGTGAGTTCCACATGAAGGACTCGTACTCCTTCGACACGACGGACGAGGGCCTCGCCGAGTCCTACGCGCTGCACCGCGCCGCGTACCAGAAGATCTTCGCGCGCCTCGGCCTCGACTACCGCATCGTCTCCGCCGTGTCCGGCGCGATGGGCGGCTCGGCGTCGGAGGAGTTCCTGGCGCCGGCCGGTGCCGGCGAGGACACCTTTGTGGACTGCCCGGCGTGCGACTACGCCGCCAACACGGAGGCCGTCACCTTCAGCGCCGAGGCTGTCGCCGCCGCGTACGACGGCTCGGAGCACGGCCCGGTCGAGGAGCTGGACACCCCCGACACCCCGACGATCGAGACCCTCGCCGACCACCTGGGCGTTCCGGCGTCGGCGACGCTGAAGAACCTGCTGGTCAAGGTCGACGGCGAGATCGTCGCCGTCGGCATTCCCGGTGACCGCGAGGTCGACCTCGGCAAGCTGGGCGAGCACCTGGCGCCGGCTGTGGTCGAGCTGGTCACGGCCGAGGACTTCGTGGGCCGTCCCGATCTCGTACGCGGGTACGTCGGCCCGCAGGGCCTGGAGAAGGTGCGCTACATCGCCGACCCGCGCGTCGCGGCCGGCACGGCGTGGATCACCGGCGCCAACAAGCCCGACACCCACGCCAAGAACGTCGTCGCGGGCCGCGACTTCGAGGTCGACGACTACCTGGACGTCGTCGTCGTCGAGGAGGGCGACCCCTGCCCGAAGTGCGGCACCGGCCTCAAGCTGGACCGCGCGATCGAGATCGGCCACATCTTCCAGCTCGGCCGCAAGTACGCCGACACCTTCCAGCTCGACGTGCTGGGCCAGCAGGGCAAGCCGGTCCGCGTGACCATGGGCTCGTACGGCATCGGCGTCTCCCGCGCGGTGGCCGCGCTGGCCGAGCAGTCCGCAGACGACAAGGGCCTGTGCTGGCCGGCGGAGATCGCCCCGGCGGATGTCCATGTCGTCGCCGCCGGTAAGGCGCTCCAGACGGAGCTGGCGGTGGAGGTCGCGGAGAAGCTGGGCGCGGCGGGCCTGCGGGTGCTGGTGGACGAGCGTCCGGGCGTCTCGCCGGGCGTGAAGTTCACGGACGCGGAGCTCATCGGCGTACCGAAGATCCTGGTGGCGGGGCGGCGCAGTGCGGAGGGCGTCGTGGAGCTGAAGGACCGCCGCACGGGTGAGCGCGAGGAGCTGACGGTCGACGAGGCGATCGCCCGCCTTACGGCCTGACGGCCGGGCGCCCCGGCTGGGGGGCGGGTGCGGTGCGGGTTGCCTGCGGCGCTTTCCCCTACCCGCCCCTTCCCGAAGCTGGGGGCAGGCCCCCAGACCCCCGGGACGCCCTGCGGGCGTGTCCTCAATCGCCGGACGGGCTGGATTTGCCGATTTCAGCCCGTCCGGCGTTTGAGGACCGGGGTCTGGGGCGGAGCCCCAGTTCGGGAAGGGGCGGGTCGGGGAAAAGCCCCGCGCAGCGGATCCGGGCCGGGCCGGTTACAGCCAGCCGGCGAATTCCAGCAGAAGCTCCGCGTCCTGGTGGCGGCCGACCGCTCGCGCCCGTACACCCGACTCCACCGCCCGGAACAGCGTCCAGCCATGCAGCCTCGCCCGGTCCACGTCCAGCGAGTCCGCGAGCTTGTTCACCCGACGGCGGGTGGCGGACGCGCCGCCGGCAGAGGCGACCAGGTCCTCGACCCGGTCGCGTACCAGCCGCGCCAGGTCGTACGCCCGCTCGCCGACCAGCGGATCCGGTCCGACGGCCAGCCACGGCGCCCGGTCGCCGGCGAGCACCTTCCCCTGCCTGAAGTTGCCGTGCAGAAGCAGGAGTTCGGCCGCGGACGACGCCAGTTCGTCGCGGGCCGCGAGCGCCGCTTCGACCAGGGGGGCCAGTTCCGGGTCGTCGGAACGTCGCATCGCCGCCGCCTGGCGGGCTGTGCGGTCCGTGACGGTCTCGAAGGGGTGGTCCGGCGGCGGCTCGATCCACAGCCGGCGTACGATCCCGGCCGCCTCCAGAAGGGCCTTGGCCTCCGGCAGGGAACGCAGCGAGACCTCGGAGTGCAGGCGCTCCAGCAGGAGTTCACCGGCCTTGGCGTCCCCGTCGAGCAGCTGGACCGCTCCCCAGCCGTTCCAGTGCGCCAGCGCCGCGCGCTCCAGCGTGGGCCCCGCCGCCTCCGGTGCGATCTTGAGCGCGGCCTGGGAGCCGTCCTGCTGCCGTACGAGGACGACCAGGCTGCTCCTGCCGCCGGGGTTCTGCACCCGCTCGACGGTCAACTTCCATCGGGACACGGCCTCTTCGGCCAGTGCGGGCACCTGCCCGAGCCAGTCGGCGGCCACGTCCGGGTACACCTCGCCGAGCGCCCGTACGAGACGCTGCGGCGGTTCGAAAAGCATGCGTGTGGTGTCCCCTTCAAAGGCCGGTTCAAAGCTCACTGCTTGCGGCTCACGTCCGACGTGGTCAGCTCGGCAAGCCCCGGAAAGGCTACGCCGCGTCCCCGCCAGCGCACCGCCCGCACCGCTGCCTCCCGCAGCGCCCCCGCCGCCTCCCGCCGCAGCGGCCCCCCGGCGGCGCGTACGACGTCGGAGTAGACCCCGGCCACCCGGTCCTCCAGCTCGGCGGCGAGACGTACCGCCGCCGCCGCGTCGGGCACCGGGAAGGGGAGGGCGTACGCGGCGGCCGCGGCCACCGGGGTGGCGCCCAGGTCGCGCACGGTCCGCTCCAGCGCGTCGCGCCGCGAACGGTGCGCGTCGTACGCCTCCCGCGCCTCGCCCCGGCGCTCGTCGGCGACCCGGCCGCCGACGACTCCGTACCCGTACACGGCGGCGTGCTCGGCGGCCAGCGCGGCCTGCACGGCCTGCACCGCCTGCATGGCGGTCGGCGTCGTCCCGGTCATCGCCCGTCGTTCCCCTCAGTCAGTAGGTATACGTGGGCGGCGCCGGCCGCGGCGACGGACGCCAGCAGCCGGGCCAGCTCCGGCGGCGCTTCGACGAGAGCCGCGGTGTGCGCGTCGGCGCCGCGCTGCTCCTCGGCGGCGAGTTCCTTGAGCGCGGCCTTGCGTTCGCCGGCGACGGCCGGGGGCGCGCCCGCACGGCCCGCCGCACCCTTGCCCCGCAGCGCGTCCGCCTGCCTGGCCACCGCTTCGCGCAGCGGCTCCAGCTGCTCGGCGGCGGAAGGGTGAGCGGCGATGACGGCGTCGTAGTGCGCCAGCAGTGTCTGCCTGGTCCGGGCGGAACGCTCCCGCAGCCCGGCCTCGGCGCGCAGCGCGGCGGCCAGGGCATGGGCCGTCGAGCCTTCCGTGCCGCGCGGAGCCGAATCCTCCGCACACCCGCCGGTCAGCAGCGCGACGGCCGCGGCCCCGGTCGCCGCGAGCGCACCCCTGCGTGTGGTTTCCGTGCGCGGCACCTGTGTCTCCCTCGGGCCTCAGCGGTGATCACCGCAGGCGAGCGTACCTGCGGCTCCCCGGCAGGCTGACGGCAACACCCCTCGGGACCGGATACCCTTTGATCTGACACGCGACGACACGCGACGATCCACACAACAGCACACGCGGCCGAGGAGTCACCCGGATGAGCACCACCCAGAGCGACAGGCTGCGCGCACTCCTGGAACCACTGGTCAGCGCGGAAGGCCTCGATCTGGAAGACATCGAGGTGTCCCGGGCCGGCAGACGCCGCCAGCTGAGGATCGTCGTCGACTCCGACGAAGGCGTGGAACTCGACGCCTGTGCCGACCTGAGCCGCGCCATCTCCGAGAAGCTCGACGAGACACCGGATGTGATGGGCGAGGGCGAGTACGTCCTCGAAGTCAGCTCCCCGGGCGCCGACCGCCCGCTGTCGGAGCACCGCCACTACGTACGGGCCACCGGCCGCCTGGCCAAGCTGACGCTGCACGACGGCAGCGAACTGGTCGCACGCATTCTGACCGTGGACGACGAGGGACTCGACCTCGAAGTGCCGGGTGTGAAGGGCCGCAAGCCCACCGCCCGCCGGGTCGCCTTCGCGGACATCGCCAAGGCGCGCGTGGAGATTGAATTCAGTCGCAAGGACAAGAAGGAAGAGGAGGCGTAGCCATGGATATCGACGTAAAGCTCCTGAAGGGCTTGGCGAAGGAAAAGGAGATCTCCTTCGACCTGATGGTCGAGGCGATCGAAGCAGCCCTCCTCATCGCGTACCACCGCACCGAGGGAAGCTTCCGCCGCGCGCGCGTGGAGCTCAACCGCGAGACCGGGCATGTGACGGTCTGGGCGAAGGAAGACCCGGCGGATCTCGAAGAGGGCCAGGAGCCCAAGGAGTTCGACGACACCCCGTCCGACTTCGGACGGATCGCGGCCAGCACCGCCAAGCAGGTCATCCTCCAGCGTCTGCGCGACGCCGAGGACGACCGGACCTTCGGCGAGTACGCCGGGCACGAGGGCGATGTCGTCACGGGCGTCGTACAGCAGGGCCGGGACCCCAAGAACGTCCTCGTCGACATCGGCAAGCTGGAAGCCATCCTGCCGGTGCAGGAGCAGGTGCCCGGCGAGGAGTACACGCACGGCCTTCGGCTGCGCTCGTACGTCGTACGAGTGGCCAAGGGTGTGCGCGGTCCGTCCGTGACGCTGTCCCGTACCCACCCGAACCTCGTGAAGAAGCTCTTCGCCCTCGAGGTCCCGGAGATCGCCGACGGCTCGGTCGTCATCGAGGCCATCGCCCGCGAGGCCGGCCACCGCTCCAAGATCGCCGTACGCTCGACGCGGTCGGGGCTCAACCCCAAGGGCGCCTGCATCGGCCCGATGGGCGGCCGTGTGCGCAATGTCATGGCCGAGCTGCACGGCGAGAAGATCGACATCGTGGACTGGTCGGACGACCCGGCCGAGATGGTCGCCAACGCCCTGTCGCCCGCGCGCGTCAGCAAGGTCGAGGTCGTCGACATGGCGGCCCGTTCCGCCCGGGTGACCGTGCCCGACTACCAGCTGTCGCTGGCCATCGGCAAGGAGGGTCAGAACGCCCGTCTCGCCGCCCGGCTGACCGGCTGGCGTATCGACATCCGTTCTGACACCGAGCAGCCCCAGGACCAGTCCTCCGACCAGGACTGAGGCTGTTTTTACGACAACAACCGTTCGATTTCTGCCCCCATGGGGCGAGGTCGCCGCGGGGAGGTAGACTTAATAGTGTCTGGCCGGACGCATGCCCGCGTATGCCCTGAGCGAACCTGTGTGGGATGCCGGGAGCGAGCGGCCAAGCGCGAACTGCTGCGCATCGTGGAGATCGAGGGTGAATGCGTCCCCGATCCTCGCGGTACGCTGCCCGGCCGGGGTGCGTACATTCACCCCGCCCCTGCCTGTCTCGCCCTGGCGGTCCGCCGCCGGGCGTTTCCCCGGGCCTTTCGGGGCCGGGCACCGCTCGACACAACGGCACTGAGCCAGTTTGTCGAGCAGGCAACACCGTAAGACGTAAGAACAGAACGGCACGGATAACCGTGCGGTCAGGTACCTCGCGAGTTGGAAGTAGGTCGAGATTGCGATGAGCACTCGATGAGTACGCGATGAGTACGCCCATGAAGTAGCGACGGTCCGGCGGTAACCCGGACCTAAAAGGAGCGAAGTGGCAAAGGTCCGGGTATACGAACTCGCCAAGGAGTTCGGTGTTGAGAGCAAGGTCGTCATGGCCAAGCTCCAAGAACTTGGTGAATTCGTCCGTTCGGCGTCCTCGACGATCGAGGCGCCGGTTGTACGCAAACTGACTGACGCACTGCAGGGTCCCGGCGGCAACGCCGGCAAGTCCGCAGCCAAGCCGGGTGCGCCTCGTAAGGCAGCGCCCGCGAAGCCGTCCCCGGCTACCCCCTCGTCTGCGCCTTCCCCGGCGCAGGCAGCACGTCCCGGCGCCCCGAAGCCCGGCGCACCGGCCCCCAAGCCGGCCGCTGCCGAGGCTCCGGCCACTCCGGCGGCCTCTGCGCCGTCCGGTGCCCCGCGTCCGGGCCCGAAGCCCGCACCGGCCAAGCCCGCTCCGGCGGCTCCGGTGCCCGCGGCGGAGTTCTCCGCGCCCGAGCCGGCCCAGCAGGCACAGGCACCCACCGCCCCCGCACAGCCGCAGCAGGCCCCGCGTCCCGCGGGTGCCACGCCGGGGCCCCGTCCTGCTGGCCCTGCCCGTCCGGCTCCGGCCGGTCAGCGTGACGCCGGTCAGCGCGACGGCGGTGCCCGCGAGGGTGGCCAGCGTGACGACCGCCGTGGTGGCGAGCGTCCCGCGCGTCCCGGTGGCCAGCAGGCCCCCCGTCCCGGTGGTGCCCGTCCCGCGGGTCCGCGTCCGGGCAACAACCCCTTCACCTCTGGTGGCTCCACCGGCATGGCGCGTCCGCAGACGCCCCGTCCGGGTGGCGCCCCGCGTCCCGGCGGTGCCGGTGCGCCTGGCGGCGCTCCGCGTCCGCAGGGTGCTCCCGGCGGCGCTCCGCGCCCGCAGGGTCAGGGTGGCGCACGTCCTTCCCCCGGTGGCATGCCCCGTCCGCAGGGCGGCGCCCCGCGACCGGGTGGCGCTCCGGGCGGTAACCGTCCGAACCCCGGCATGATGCCGCAGCGTCCCGCGGCCAGCCCCCGTCCCGGTGGCGGTCCTGGCGGCGGTGGCCGTGGTCCCGGCGGCCCCGGTGGCCGTCCGGCAGGCGGCGGCGGTGGCGGTCGTCCCGGTGGCGGCGGCTTCGCAGGCCGTCCGGCCGGTCCCGGCGGTGGCGGCGGCGGCTTCGCCGGCCGTCCCGGTGGTCCCGGTGGCGGTGGCGGCGCTGGTCGTCCCGGCGGTGGCGGCGGCTTCGGCGGTCGTCCCGGCTTCGGTGGACGTCCCGGCGGCCCCGGTGCCCGTGGTGGCACGCAGGGTGCGTTCGGCCGTCCCGGTGGACCCGCGCGTCGCGGTCGTAAGTCGAAGAGGCAGAGGCGCCAGGAGTACGAGGCCATGCAGGCCCCGTCGGTAGGCGGCGTCATGCTGCCTCGCGGCAACGGACAGACCGTCCGCCTGTCGCGCGGTGCCTCGCTCACCGACTTCGCCGAGAAGATCAACGCCAACCCGGCGTCGCTCGTCGGCGTGATGATGAACCTCGGCGAGATGGTCACTGCTACGCAGTCCGTCTCCGACGAGACTCTGAAGCTGCTCGCGGACGAGATGAACTTCATCCTCGAGATCGTCAGCCCGGAGGAAGAGGACCGCGAGCTTCTCGAGTCCTTCTCCATCGAGTTCGGCGAGGACGAGGGCGGCGAGGAAATGCTCGTTTCCCGTCCGCCGGTCGTGACCGTCATGGGTCACGTCGACCACGGTAAGACCCGACTGCTGGACGCGATCCGCAAGACGAACGTCGTTGCGGGCGAGGCCGGCGGTATTACGCAGCACATCGGTGCGTACCAGGTCGCCACCGAGGTCAACGGTGAAGAGCGCGCCATCACCTTCATCGACACCCCCGGTCACGAGGCGTTCACCGCCATGCGTGCCCGTGGTGCGAAGTCCACCGACATCGCGATCCTCGTGGTCGCGGCGAATGACGGTGTGATGCCGCAGACGATCGAGGCGCTGAACCACGCCAAGGCGGCCAACGTGCCGATCGTGGTCGCGGTCAACAAGATCGACGTCGAGGGTGCCGACCCGACCAAGGTGCGCGGTCAGCTCACCGAGTTCGGTCTGGTGGCCGAGGAGTACGGCGGCGACACGATGTTCGTCGACATCTCCGCGCGCCAGGGTCTCAACATCGAGCAGCTGCTCGAAGCCGTGATCCTCACCGCGGACGCGTCGCTCGACCTCCGTGCGAACGCCGAGATGGACGCGCAGGGTATCGCCATCGAGGCGCACCTCGACAAGGGCCGCGGCGCCGTCGCCACCGTGCTCGTCCAGCGCGGAACGCTCCGCGTCGGTGACACGATGGTTGCCGGTGACGCGTACGGCCGAGTCCGCGCCATGCTCGACGACAACGGCAACAACGTCGAGGAAGCGGGTCCGTCGACCCCCGTCCTGGTCCTGGGTCTCACCAACGTCCCCGGCGCCGGCGACAACTTCCTGGTCGTCGACGAGGACCGTACGGCCCGCCAGATCGCCGAGAAGCGTGCAGCGCGTGAGCGCAACGCAGCCTTCGCCAAGCGCACCCGCCGGGTGTCCCTCGAGGACCTCGACAAGGTGCTCAAGGCCGGTCTGGTCCAGGACCTCAACATCATCATCAAGGGCGACGCGTCCGGTTCGGTGGAGGCTCTCGAGTCCTCGCTGCTCCAGCTCGACGTCGGTGAAGAGGTTGAGATCCGGGTCCTGCACCGCGGTGTGGGTGCGGTCACCGAGTCCGACATCGACCTGGCGATGGGCTCCGACGCCATCGTCATCGGCTTCAACGTCCGAGCTGCCGGCCGCGCCGCGCAGATGGCGGACCGCGAGGGTGTCGACGTCCGGTACTACTCGGTCATCTACCAGGCGATCGAAGAGATCGAAGCGGCCCTCAAGGGCATGCTCAAGCCGGAGTACGAAGAGGTCGAGCTCGGTACGGCGGAGATCCGCGAGATCTTCCGCTCGTCCAAGCTGGGCAACATCGCCGGTGTCCTGGTCCGCTCGGGCGAGGTCAAGCGCAACACCAAGGCGCGACTCATCCGCGACGGCAAGGTCGTGGCCGAGGACCTCAACATCCAGGGTCTGCGCCGCTTCAAGGACGACGTCACCGAGATCCGGGAAGGCTTCGAGGGTGGTATCAACCTCGGAAACTTCAACGACATCAAGGTCGACGACGTCATCGCGACGTACGAGATGCGCGAGAAGCCGCGCGGCTGAGCCGTGTAGCTGATCCGTTCAGCGTCAGTCGGGGCCGGTCGGCGGAGATTATTTCCGTCGAGCGGCCCCGGCCGTTGCGTGTACGGTTCTTGTGTCCCTGCCAAGTGGTTGGCGGGGCACGACCCCGAACCGGCGGGACATCCGGACACACATGTATGTGGGGACACTGTCCTTCGACCTGCTCCTCGGCGACGTACGGTCGCTGAAGGAGAAGCGCTCTGTAGTACGCCCGATCGTCGCTGAACTTCAGCGCAAATTCGCCGTGAGTGTGGCGGAAGTCGGCGACCAGGATGTCTACCGCCGGGTCAGGATCGGCGTGGCGGTGGTGTCAGGGGAAACAGGGCATCTCACAGACGTACTGGACCGGTGCGAGCGCATGGTCGCCGGCCGGCCCGAGGTGGAGCTGCTGTCGGTACGGCGGCGGTTGCACACAGACGAAGACTGACGAAGCAGAAAGAGGAGACGGACCGGTGACCGACAAAGCGCGGGCCCGCAAGCTGGCCGATCGCATCCAGGTCGTGGTCGCGGAGACCCTGGACCGGCGAATCAAGGATCCGCGACTGGGGTTCGTGACCATCACGGACGCCCGGGTCACCGGTGACCTGCGGGAGGCCACGGTCTTCTACACGGTCTACGGCGACGACGAAGCGCGTGCTGCCTCGGCCGCCGCGCTGGAGAGCGCCAAGGGCGTCCTGCGTTCCGAGGTCGGCCGGCAGACCGGCGTGCGCCACACGCCGTCGCTGGCCTTCGTCGCGGACGCGCTGCCGGACAACGCGCGCACCATCGAGGACCTCCTCGACAAGGCGCGCGCCAAGGACGCCGAGGTGCGTGAGGTGTCGACGGGCAAGACGTACGCCGGCGAGGCCGACCCGTACCGCAAGCCCGAGGACGAGGCTGACGACGAGGCCGAGGACGAGGGCGAAACCGCGGAATGAAGAAGCGCACCACCACGACGCCGGACGGCCTTGTCATTGTCGACAAGCCGTCCGGCTTCACTTCGCACGACGTCGTAGCCAAGATGCGCGGGATCGCCAAGACCCGCCGCGTCGGGCACGCGGGCACCCTCGACCCCATGGCGACGGGCGTCCTCGTCCTCGGCATCGAGAAGGCCACGAAGCTGCTCGGCCATCTCGCCCTGACCGAGAAGGAGTACCTCGGTACGATCCGGCTCGGCCAGATCACGGTCACCGACGACGCGGAGGGCGAGATCACCGCGTCCACCGATGCGTCGGGCGTGACGCGGGAAGGCATCGACGCGGGTGTCGCCGAGCTGACCGGCGCCATAATGCAGGTGCCGTCCAAGGTCAGCGCCATCAAGATCGACGGCAAGCGGTCGTACTCGCGGGTCCGCGAGGGCGAGGAGTTCGAGATCCCGGCCCGGCCGGTGACCGTCTCGTCCTTCCAGGTGTACGACGTGCGCCCGGCGGTGGCCGAGGACGGGACGCCCGTCGTCGACCTCGTCGTCTCCGTGGTCTGCTCCTCCGGTACGTACATCCGCGCCCTCGCCCGGGACCTCGGCGCGGGTCTCGGCGTCGGCGGTCACCTGACCGCGCTGCGCCGCACCCGGGTCGGCCCGTACGGGCTCGACGCGGCGAAGACGCTGGAGCAGCTCCAGGAGGAGCTCACCGTCATGCCGATCGCCGACGCGGCGGCGGCGGCGTTCGCGCGCTGGGACGTGGACGAGCGGCGCGCGGGCCTGGTGACCAACGGCGTACGGCTCGACATGCCGGCGTACGACACCAGCCCGGTCGCGGTCTTCGGGCCGGAGGGCCGCTTCCTGGCCCTCGTCGAGGAAAACCGGGGCAAGGCGAAGAGTCTCGCGGTATTCGGCTGAGATTCTGCTCCACCGTGGAGCGGGCAGCCCGTCGGCCGGCCGCTCCACGATCCCCCTCGCAAGGGATCTGTCCACGCCGCCCCGCCGATTCACCCCTTCGGGCGGGCGCTCGGAGTGAATGACGGGTGTACTGGGGGCGCTTTCGCGGTGCGTTCTTCTCCTGCTGATCACCGCCGACCTACCGTCGGGGATACGGGGCACGGCGGGAGGTTCGGCGATGGCGGTACGGGAGACGCCGCTGCCACCACCGCCACCGCTGCCGCAGGTCACGCTCGTGCGGATCTGCGATCTGGCCGGACGGCCGCGCGGGACCGGGTTCGTCGCGGACGACCGGGGAACGGTCGTCACCAGCCATGAGGCCGTCGACGGCCTGACCCGGGTCGTCCTGCACGCGCCCGGTGAGTCGCGTGAGTCCACCTGTCTCGCCGAGGCCGACGCGATCATCCCGCTGCCGGAGGTGGATCTGGCGCTCGTACGGACCGAAGGGCTCGGCGTACGGCCCGTTCCGGTCGCGGCGCGGGACCGGATCGAGACAGGTACTTACGTGCGACTGCCGGCCGGCGGGTGGCGTGAGGCGCGGGTCTTGAGACCGCTTTCCGTCACCTACACGGCGACCGACCGCTTCCATCTCATCGAGCACGCGGTGGAGTTGGCGATGGGGACGGCCGGCACCGACGCGCTGCGGCTCGGCAGCCGGGCCGCGGGCGGCCCGGTCCTGGACGCGCGGACGGGCGCGGTGCTGGCCGTCCTCGGCACCGCGCTGGGTGCTGAGCAGCGGGCGGCGGGCTTCGCCGTACCCCTGCGAGCGGCGGCAGCGGCGGCTCCCGACGGCCCGCTCGCCGAGCTGCTGCGGCGGAACGCGGCGACGGTCCCGGGTTATGGGCCGGACCTCAACCTCGCGGGCGCGTTGCAGCTGACGGCGACGTCGGTCGGGTCGGTGGGCGGGCGAGGGCCGGGGCCGGGGCCGGGGCGGGAGCCGGTGGAACGGCCGGAGGTATCAAGGGAGTTCGCGTCCTTCTCCGCCCTCGGCGGCGCGTCGGTGCTCGCCCTGGTCGGGGATCCCGGGACCGGTCGTACGACGGAACTCGCCGGGCTCGCCGCCCGGCGGGCCCAGGGCCCCGAACCGGCACCGACGCTCTGGTTGCGCGGCGGCGAGCTGCGGGCCGGTGACACGTCGGTCGCGGACGCGGTGGCGCGGGCGCTCCAGCAGGCGGGGCGGATCGTCGCCGCGTCGGGGGAGTGGAGCGGCGACCCGGGGGCCGCGACGCCGGAGCGGTTGGCGCGGCTGGCTCTCGACGCCGGGCGGCCGCTGCTCGTACTGCTGGACGGCCCCGAGGAAATGCCGCCCGCACTGACCCACCGGTTGCCCGACTGGACCGCGGCGACGGCGAGTTGGCTGCGGGCGGCGGGGGTACGGATGGTCGTCGCGTGCCGGGCCGAGCACTGGGAGCAGGCGGGCGCGCTGTACCCGGAGGACGCCCTGCACCGGCCGGCGCGGCCTGCCCGGCCTGATCGGCCGTGGCCCGGGCTGCCCTCCGCCGTACGGATCGAGGACCTGACCGAGGCGCAGGCCCTGCGCGCGCGGGAGCGGTACGGCATCCCCGACGGGGCACTCGCGGACCCTTCCGACGCCCGGCATCCGCTGACGCTGAGGCTGCTGGCGGAGGTACGGGAGGCGCTGCCGGGGGATGTGCCGGGGCGGCCCACCCGCGAGGAGGTGTTCGCCGCGCACCTGGACCTGATGTGCCTGCGCATCGCGGTGCGACTGGCGGCGGCGGCCCAGCCGTCGCCGCGGGGCACGGCGGTGCGGCGGCTGGCGGCGAGGGTGTCGGGGCGCGTGCACGAGGCGGCGCGGCGGTGTCTGGGCCCGGGGCAGGGCGAGCTGGACCGCGCATCCTTCGAGGAGATCTTCCCCTGGGGTGCGGGGTGGGCGTCGGCGGTACTGACGGAGGGGCTGCTGGTGCCCGCCGGGGCCGGCTACCGGTTCGCCCACGAGGAGCTGGCGGACTGGCTCCAGGGAGCGCACCTGGACGTCGACGCGGCGCTGCACACCCTGGTCCACCAAGCCCACCCACCAGGACAGACGCCTCCGCCGGACCCCGCTGGACACATGTCATCCCCGCCCGCTGCGCACCGGGGGACCGCCGACGGGCAGGCGCACGCCGGGGCCGGTGTGGCGTGCGGCTCGCACGGGGGGACCTGCGAGGAGTGCGTGAGTGCGCCGCTTCCGCCGGGGGCGTACGGCGAGCGGCCTGCGCAGGTGCCGCCCCAGACCAGCTCGGACCCCGCGGAGTGGCAGGCGCAGACCGGCACTGGCCAGGCGGGCGCGTACGTGCCGCGTCCTTCGAGCTCGCACGCCGAGTGTCGGGCGCGGGTCGGGGCCGGTGAGGGGTGTGTGCGTGGGCCGCTTTCGTCGGGCGCGCCCTGCGGGCATCGTGCGCAGGTTCCGTTCCGGTCCGGCTCCGACGCGACGGGAGTGGAGTGGCAGGTGCAGGCGGGCTCTGGTCAGACGCCTGGGTGCGCGGTGGGTCTGTCGAGCTCGCGCGCCGGGTGCTGCGGGGGGCATCCGCTGATGCCGTCTCCGGGTGGCTCGTACGGCATGGGGGACGCCGAGTGTCGGGCGTGGGTCGGGGCCGGTGAGGGGTGTGGGTGTGTGTCGCTTCCGGCGGGGGCGCCTTGCGAGGTGGACGCGCACGTGCTGTCGCCGGGGGGCTCGCACGGCGAGGGGCGCTGGGCGCCGGTGCCTCGGCATCGCATGGGGGCGGTGGTGCAGGCGCTGCTGCTCGTGGAGCGTGTGCACGGGCCGCCCGCGCTGTCCCGCAGGCTGCTGGCCCTGGTCCGCGCGCTGGAATCCGTGTACGCATCCGAGGCCGCGCCTCCCGAGCCCCCGCCCGGCCACCCGCGTCGCACCGCGAGCTCTGCGGAGGAGGCCTCGTGGTGGGGGAGGCGGTTGTTGGGGGAGGTGTTGCTGCGGGTGGGGGACGCGGGGGGACATCTGGGCGTGCTGCGGGCGCTGGCCGACTGTGTCAGCCGGCGGTCCGTCCGGGGAGGCGGGCCGCAGAGTCTGGGCGGGCTCGGGGAGTTCGGGCCCTGGTTCTGGGAGCGGGTCACCGTCGCGGAGGGGGAGCGCGTCGATCTGCTGCGGCGGCTCCTGCCCGCCGACGGGGCGCCGGGGAGCGGGCACGTACCCCCACAGGGGCGGTATCTAGACGCCGTCGCGCGCCGGCTCGAGGCCGCGCCACGGACCGTCCAGCCCATGCTCTGCCAGTGGTTCGACGACGAGCGGCCGCTGCCGGCCGCCGACGACGCCGCGGTACGTCCCACCGTCGCCGGCGTCGCCCAGGCACTGCTCTACGCCCGCCGTGACCTCGCCATCGACGATCTGACCGAGGCCCTCGTCGTCGGCGCGCACCCCCGCGCCGACGAACTGCTCACCGCCCTCGCCGAGGACGAGCCGTCCGCGCTCTGCCGGGCCGTCGACCGCTGGGCCCACGACGGCGAACGGCCGGAGCGGCGGGTCGCCGCCGCCCTGTACGGGCTCGCCGCCGCGCCGCACGTCACGACCGCCGCCGACCGCGAGCTGCTCAGGTACGCCGCGCTCTCGCTGCTCGCCCGGCCGGGCGACAGCACCCTGCACGGACCCGCCCTCGGGCTGCTCGTACGGGATCCGGACACCAGGTCGCGTTACCTGGACCGGGCCCTGGCGGCGTTCGGCGGCGACGGCTCCCGGCCGCCCGCCACCGCCCTCGCCGCCGCGCTCACCACCCACCCCGAGCCCGTCCTCGCCGCATTCCGGGCCCGCCTGGCGGAGTGCGGAGCGGGCGGCGCGGAGGGCGCGGGCGAAGTGCTGCGCGCGCTCGCCGACGTCCGTACGCCCGCCCTCGCCCGCCGCGCCGCCGCCCTCGTCCGCGCGTACGCCGACCGCCACCCGGAGGCAGGCGCCGCGCACACCGCCGCGTACGTGGACCGGCGCCTCGAACACGGCCCCGCCGCCCGCGCCGTCCTCTTCCCCCTGGTCACAGGCCTGCTACGGGACCACCCCGGCCAGCTGCGGTGCGCCCTCGCCCCCGTGCTCGCCGCGCCCGGCAGCCGCGCCTCGCGCCCGCTGCGGGCCGAGCTGCTCGACGTACTGCTGGAGGGGGAGCTGTACGGGGGATACGGGGAGCACCAGGTACGGGATTCCGGGGTTCTGGAGGCGGTGCTGCTGGCCGCCGGCACCGGCGCCCGGCGCAGGGGCGAGGCGCGGACCAGGGATCTCGTACACCGCACCGGGATGCTCCTGGTCCGTACGCCCGAGGGCGCCACCCGCTTCGACCGGCTGCTGGTCGGGCTCGCCCGCGAGGTCCCCGGATTCGCGGCCCTCGTCGCCGGCTGGCTGGCCGCCGCGCCGGACGAGTGGGCGGCGGTGGTCGGGCCGAGCGCCCGCTGGACCGTCGAGAGCCTGGCGAGCCTGGCCACTCCCATGCCGATGCGAGCCGCACCGCGTGGGCATGGCAGTCTTAGACCTGCGTAATCGATGCGTAATCGGGTTCGAGTTCGGACGAGGAGAGCGGTCACAGTGCAGCGCTGGCGTGGCTTGGAGGACATCCCCCAGGACTGGGGACGCAGCGTCGTCACCATCGGCTCCTACGACGGCGTACACCGCGGGCACCAGCTGATCATCGGCCGCGCGGTCGAGCGCGCCCGTGAGCTGGGCGTGCCGTCGGTCGTCGTTACGTTCGACCCGCACCCGAGCGAGGTCGTGCGCCCCGGCAGCCATCCTCCGCTGCTCGCCCCGCACCACCGCCGCGCGGAGCTCATGGCGGAACTGGGCGTGGACGCGGTGCTCATCCTCCCCTTCACCGCCGAGTTCTCGAAGCTCTCGCCGGCCGACTTCATCGTGAAGGTGCTGGTCGACAAGCTGCACGCGCGGGCGGTCATCGAGGGCCCCAACTTCCGCTTCGGGCACCGGGCGGCGGGCAATGTGGCCTACCTGGCCGAGCTCGGGCAGACGTACGACTACGAGGTCGAGGTCGTCGACCTGTACGTGCGCGGAGCGGCGGGCGGCGGCGAGCCGTTCTCGTCGACGCTGGTGCGGCGCCTGGTCGCCGAGGGCGACGTCGAAGGCGCGGCGGAGATCCTGGGCCGGCCGCACCGCGTCGAGGGCGTCGTGGTGCGCGGCGCGCAGCGCGGCCGCGAGCTCGGCTACCCGACGGCCAACGTCGAGACCCTGCCGCACACCGCGATTCCGGCCGACGGCGTGTACGCGGGCTGGCTGACGGTGGCGGGCGAGGAGATGCCCGCCGCGATCTCGGTCGGCACGAACCCGCAGTTCGACGGCACCGAGCGGACCGTCGAGGCGTACGCCATCGACCGGGTCGGCCTCGAACTGTACGGGCTGCACGTCGCCGTGGACTTCCTCGCGTACGTACGCGGCCAGGAGAAGTTCGACTCGATCGAGGCGCTGCTGGAAGCGATCGCGGACGACGTGAAGCGTTCCAGCCAGCTCATCGAGGCGTACGAGGCTCAGTAGCCGCCCCTTCCGTGGGCCGGGCCGCCGCCGCCCAGTGGCAGGCCACCTGCGCCTCGTCACCGCCGGTCAGGACCGGCAGGAGCGTCGTACGGCAGTCGGCGGCGACGCCCGTACGCTCGGCCTCACCGGAGGCGAGCACCTGGCAGCGGGCGTGAAAACGGCAGCCGCCGGGGACACGGGACGGGTCCGGGGGCTCACCGGTGAGGACGACCGGCACCTCGCCCGACTCCGGAAGTACGGACAACAGCGCGCGGGTGTACGGGTGCTGAGGTGCCGTCAGGATCCTCTCGGCCGGTCCGGTCTCGACGATCCGGCCCAGGTACATCACCGCCACGCGGTCCGCGATGTTCCAGGCGAGACCGAGGTCGTGGGTCACGACGAGGGCGGACAGCCCGAGTTCGTCGCGCAGCGACAGGAGCAGGGCCAGGATCTCGCCCCGTACGGACGCGTCGAGTGACGCCACCGGCTCGTCGGCGACGATGAGTTCCGGTTCGAGGACGAGCGCGCCGGCGATGACGACACGCTGGCGCTGGCCGCCGGAGAGTTCGTGCGGGTAGCGCAGGAAGAACCGCTCGGGGGGCCGGAGCCCGGCGCGGGACAGCGCCCCGGCGACGGCTTCGCGCTCGTCACCGGCGTAACCGTGGATCCGCAGGCCTTCCGCCACGGCGTCGTACACCGTGTGACGCGGATTGAGCGAGCCGCTCGGGTCCTGGAGCACCAGCTGGACGCGCTTGCGGTACGCCTTGAGGGAGCGCGAGCCGTAGTCGAGGGGCGCGCCGGCGAAGGTGACCTGGCCGGAGGTGGGCGCGACGAGGCCGAGCAGGGAGCGGGCGAGCGTGGTCTTGCCGCAGCCGGACTCGCCGACCAGCGCGACGATCTCGCCCGGGCGGATGTCGAGGTCGACCCCGTCGACGGCACGGGCGGTCGCCGCGCCGCGCCGGCCGGGGAAGGCGACGTGGAGTCCGGCGGCGGAGAGGAGGGGGGTGGTGGGGGTGGTGGTGCTGGTCATGTCTGGCTCCGGTGAAGTGGTGGTAGTGGATCCGGGCGTGGGTGCGCGTGCGGGTTGCCTGCGGCGCTTTCCCCTACCCGCCCCTTCCCGAAACTGGGGGCGAGCCCCCAGCCCCCAGTCAACTCAGACGCCCTGCGGGCGTGTCCTCAAACGCCGGACGGGCTGGATATGCTGCCGCACCCCTCCAGCCCCTCCGGCGTGTGAGGAGCGGGGTCTGGGGCGGAGCCCCGGGCCGGGGCACACCCGCTCACGCCGGCGGCAGCCCCGGCGCCGGCACCGCCGCCCCCACCCGCACACACGCGGCCCGCCGCCCCACCCCCGCCTCCAGCAGCACCTGGTCCTGCGTGGCACACTCGTCCAGCGCGACCGGGCAGCGCGGGTGGAACGTACAGCCGGGCGGCAGCGCCGACGGATCCGGCGGGTCGCCCGGCAGGCCGCGCGGAGCCCGGCGTGAAGCCGGGTCGCCGATGCGCGGGAACGCCGCCGACAGGGCCAGGCCGTACGGATGCCGCGCATCGGTGAACACCTGGTCCGCCGGACCCTCCTCGACGACCCTCCCGGCGTACATCACCGCGAGCCGGTCACACGTGTCGGCCAGCACCGACAAATCGTGGCTGATCATCAGCAGACTGATGTCCTTGTCCGCGACCAACTGCTCGATCAGCCGCAGGATCTGCGCCTGGATCATCACATCCAGCGCTGTCGTCGGCTCGTCCGCGACAATCAGACGCGGATCGCACGCCAGCGCCATCGCGATCATCACGCGCTGCCGCTGCCCGCCGGACAACTCGTGCGGATATGCGTCGGCCCGCGAGACCGGCAGCCCCACCTGCTCCAGGAGATCGCCGACCCGCCGCCGCGCGGCCGCCGCAGTGGACTTCTGGTGCAGCAGCACCGGCTCGGCGATCTGCTCGCCGATGCGGTGCACGGCGTTCAGCGAATGCATGGCGCCCTGGAAGACGATCGAGGCGCCCGCCCACCGTACGGCCCGCAGCCGCCCCCACTTCATGGTGAGGACGTCCTCGCCGTCGAGCAGGATCTCACCGCTGAGCGTCGCGGACGCGGGCAGCAGGCGCAGCAGCGCCAGCGCCAGCGTCGACTTGCCGCAGCCCGACTCGCCCGCGACGCCCAGCTTCTGACCGGCGGACAGGGACAGATCCACACCCCGTACGGCCCGCGTCCCGGCGCCGTACGTGACGTGCAGGTCTTTGACTTCAAGCAGCGCACTCATCGGGCGGACACCCCCAGCTTCGGGTTCAGCACGGACTCCACCGCACGCCCGCACAGCGTGAACGCCAGCGCGACGAGCGCGATGGCGATGCCCGGCGGCGCCAGGTACCACCAGTGGCCGGACGAGACCGCGCCCGCCTCCCGCGCGTCCTGGAGCATGCCGCCCCACGAGACGACGTCCGGGTCGCCGAGGCCGAGGAAAGCGAGCGTCGCCTCGGTCAGGATGGCGTTGGAGATGCCGAGCGTGGTCTGGGCGAGCACGAGCGGCATGACGTTGGGCAGGACATGGCGGCTCATGATGTGCCCGTGACCGCCGCCGAGCGCCGTCGCCCGTTCGATGTACGGACGCGACTCGACGGCCAGGGTCTGCGCCCGCACCAGCCGGGCCGTCGTCGGCCAGCTCGTGACGCCGATCGCCAGGATCACCGTCCACACGCTGCGTGACATCACCGTGGCCAGCACGATCGCGAGCACCAGCGCCGGCATCACGAGGAACCAGTCGGTGATCCGCATGGTCACGGTCGAGAACCAGCCGCCGAAGTGCCCGGCGAGGATGCCCACGAGCGTACCGATGGCCACTGACAGCGCGGCCGCCATCAGGCCCACCGTCAAGGAGATTCGCGCGCCCCAGATCAGCAGTCCCAGCAGCGAGCGCCCGAACTGGTCGGTGCCGAGCGGGAATTCACCGCTGGGCGACTCCAGCGCCGACCCGGGAGCGCTCGTCACACTCTGTACGTCGCTGCCGACGAGCAGCGGCGCGGCCAGCGCCACCAGCGCGATCACGGCCAGGGCGCCGAGTCCGAAGAGGCCCGCCCGGTGCGTACGGTACGAACCCCAGAACCGGGCCACGGAGTGCCGGCGCCGCGCCCACGCGAGGGACGAGGCGGTCTGAGCATCAGTCACAGGACTAGTCATCGGCCCACCCGGGGATCGAGCAGCGGATAGAGCAGGTCGGCGAGGAGGTTCATCACGATCATCGCGCCCGCGAAGACCACGAACAGCCCTTGCACCAGCGGCAGATCGGGCACACTCAGCGCCTGGTAGAAGAGCCCGCCGAGCCCCGGCCAGGAGAAGACCGTCTCGACGAGGATCGAACCGGCCACCACATGGCCGAGGTTGATGAAGACCATGGTGACGGTGGGCAGCAGGGCGTTCGGCACGGCGTGGTGGCGTCGTACGAGGTCGTCGCGCAGCCCCTTCGCTCGCGCCGTCGTCAGATAGTCGCTGCCCATTTCGTCGAGCAGCGAGGCCCGCATGACCAGCAGCGTCTGCGCGTACCCCACCGCTACCAGGGTGACGACCGGCAGCGCCATGTGGTGCGCGACATCGGCGACGTACGCGAACCCGGTCTCGCCGCCCGTCTCCATGCCGCCCGTCGGGAACATGCCGGGGATCGGGCCGGTGCCCACCGAGAAGGTGATGATCAGCAGCAGGCCGAGCCAGAACGACGGGACGGACCAGAGGGCGAGGGCCACCCCGGTATTGATCTTGTCGCCGAGCCGGCCGTGCCGCCACGCGGAGCGCGTGCCGAGCCACAGGCCGAGCGCCGAGTAGATGACGACGGCGACTCCGGTCAGCAGCAGGGTCGCGGGCAGTTTCTCCACGATCAGCTCGCCCACGGGCGCGTGGAACTGGTACGAAACGCCGAGATCGCCGCTCAGCGCCTTCGCGCAGTAGTCCGTGAACTGCTGCCACACCGGTAGGTCCAGGCCGAACTGCCGACGCAGCGACGCGAGCTGCTCTGCGGACACCTGGCGGCCGTGCGTCATGGTGCGTACCGGGTCGCCGGGGATGATCCGGAAGAGGAAGAAGCTGGTGACGAGGACGGCGAAGAGCGAGACGGCCGCGCCGCCCAGCTTTCCGGCGACGTAGAGGAGGTACGCCCTGGCGGAGCGGGCGCGGGGGCCGGACGGCCCGGTCTTCACCGGGACCGGGCCGTCGGCCGTACCCTCCGCGAGGGGGGCGGTGCTTGCAGTGCTCATGGACTACTCACGGTCTTCCGCGGTGGAGCGGCGGCGCATGGCGACGAAGGCCCCGAGTCCCGCGGCGAGGACGACGGCCACGCCGATACCGATGACGAGACCGGTGGAGGCGGCGCCGCCCTCCTCGGAGGTGTCGTTCACGTCGGCGGGCACGGCGGACCACCAGCTCCAGTAGCCGTCCTGGCCCCACAGATTGCCGCCGGACTCGGGCATTGTCGTGATCGCCCTGATCTGGTCGGTACGGTACGCCTCGACCGCGTTCGGGTACGCCATGACATTCATGTACCCGGTGTCGTAAAGCCGCGACTGCATCTGCTTGACGAGATCGGCGCGCTTGGCCTGGTCGTACTCCGCGGTCTGCTTCGCGTAGAGCTCGTCGAACTTCTTGTCGCAGATGAAGTTGTCCGTCGCGCCGGTGTCCTTGGGCGTGGACGGCAGCGCGGCGCACGTGTGGATGGAGAGGACGAAGTCGGGGTCGGGGTTGACGGACCAGCCGTCGAAGGCCAGGTCGTACTCGCCGGCCAGCCAGGGGTCGGAGACGTTGTCGAGGCAGTCGACCTTGAGCCCGATGCCGAGGTCGCCCCACCACTCCTGCATGTACTTGCCGATGGCCTTGTCGTTCGGGTCGGTGGCGTGGCACAGGATGCGGAAGTCGAGCGGCTTGCCGTCCTTGCCGACGCGCTTGCCCGCCTTGTTCTTCTTGTAGCCGGCCTCGTCGAGGAGCGTGGCCGCCTTGGCCGGGTCGTACGCGATCTTCTGATCGGCCGTCGGCTTCCAGTGGTACGCCGAGAAGCGCGGCGGGATGTAACCCTCGCCCTCTACGGCGTGGCCCTGGAACACCTTGTCGATGATGGTCTTGCGGTCGGTGGCGGCGAAGAGGGCCTGGCGCACCTTCGGGTTCAGCAGCGCGGGGTGGCCGTCACCGAACTTCTTGCCGTCCTTGGAGCGGGCGCCGGGGTTGGTGGCGAGCGCGTAGAAGCGGCGACCCGGGGCGTCGTTGACCTTGATGTTCTTGGCCTTCGCGAGGGACGCGGCCTGCGCGGGCGTGAGGTTGGACGCGAAGGACACCTCGCCCTTCTGGAGCGCGGCGACGGCCGCGTCACCGTCCTTGTAGTATTTCAGGACCAGTTCGTCGAACTTCGGGGCGCCGCGCCAGAACTTCTCGTTCGGCTTGAACTTGACGTACCGGTCGACCTTGTAGTCCGTGAGGATGAACGGGCCGTTGCCGACGATGGGGAACTTCTTGTCGTTGTTGAACTTCGAGAAGTCGCCGACCTTCTCCCACTCGTGCCTTGGGAGGATCGGCACGTCGAGCGCGGCCATGGTGGCCTGCGGCTTCTTCAGCTCGATGACCAGCTGGGTGGGACTGGGGGCGGTGACCTTCTTGAAGTTGGCGACGAAGCTGCCGTTGGCGGTGGCCGCGCCCTCGTCCTTCATCATCGTGTTGAACGTCCAGGCGGCGTCCTCGGCGGTGGCCTGTTTACCGTCGGACCAGTTCGAGTCCTCGCGGATGGTGTACGTCCACGTCAGCTTGTCCGGGGACGGCTCCCACTTGGTGGCGAGGCCCGGGATCGCGTGGTTGTCCTTGGGGGAGTAGTTCGTCAGGTTCTCGTAGATCAGCCGGTGGACGGTGGTGGAGACCAGGCGCTGAGCCAGGAACGGACTGAGGGAGTCGACGCTCTGCGAGACCGCCACAGTCAGCGTCCGCGAGCCGTCTGCTCGCGCCTCTTGTGGTGCGGGATTCAGCGGGGTCGCGGCTCCGGCGGTCAGGGCCAGGGCGGTGGCTCCGACGGCAAGCAGCGTTCGGATGGGGGTGGAGGGCCGGGTACTGCGCGGAACTCTGGTGTCCATGGGACTTGACCTCGCGTCATCACTCGCTCGGAGAAGGCGTGTTGATCACTGATGTCCTGCTGGTGAAGCGAAGGTCTACCAGCGCCGGTCCGGCCGCGTCAACGATGTCCGAAACCCCGTGTGTACTGCGGGAATGCCTGAGCGAACGTCACAAGGCGTGTCCCGTGTAGGTGGTATGCGCCCTCATTGGTCTATACCCTTGTTGCCCTGCTGGTGAGGATCTGGCGGAGGTTGAGATCGTCCGTAGGGGCGTGGGTGATCCGGTTTGGTAATTTGAGCGAATTCACCATCTGTTTCTCGGGGGACCCCTTCATGAGCCAGCCCTGGCAGCCGCAGTACAACCCGGGCAACCAGCCGCCCGTACCCCCACAGCCGCCGGCGCCCCCGCAGGGGTTCGGCGCCCCGCCGCCGGCCCCCGGGCAGTTCCCGATGCAGCCCGGGTACCCCTATCAGGCGCCAAACGGACAGCAGCCGCGCTCCGGCAACCCGGTCGGCGCGTTCTTCCTCGGGCTGCTCGTCTCGATCGTCGTCGCGGCGCTCTACAGCCTCGTCATCTACGGCACGTACGAAGACCTGACGAGGACCACGGCGATGACCCTGGACGTGGTCCACGCCCTGCTGAACGGAGCAGCCGTCGGTGCCGTGGTCGGCCTCGTGGGCCGCAGCAGGGTCGGTGCCCACATCAGCGGGGTCATTGTGGCCATGCTGGGAACCTTCTTCGGCTACACCAACGGCATCGTGCTCATCACCGCCGACAGCGGTGGGTTCTTCGCCTTCAAAGCCATGATGCGGGACGCGCCCTTCTTTCCCGCCGAGGCGTGGTGGGGCAGCGCGAACAACAGCGAATGGCACTCCCTGCTCGGCCTCCTGGCCGCCGCGGCCGCCGCCTGGGGTCTGGCTTTCCTCATCGGCAGAAGTCGCCGCTGACACCGCGGCTCGCAACGACTTCGCCCCGCCGGATTCATCCGGCGGGGCGAAGCGCTGTCACGGCAGGTCACGGCACGGCGCTCAGGTCAGGTCAGGTCGAACTCACCGTCGCGTGCCCCGAGTACGAACGCCCGCCACTCGGCTTCGGTGTACCGCAGCACGGTCTCCGGGTCCATGGACGACCTCATCGCGACGGCCCCGCCGGGCAGGTACGCGATCTCGACCCGCTCCTCGTTCTCGCTCGTGCCGGGGGCGCTGTGCCACTCGATGCCTGAGATATCGAGGGCGTACAGCTCTTCCTTCTCCTGTGCGCTCCCCATCAGTCAATCTCCCTCTTCGTAACGGCCGGACGACGACGCTTCGGGCATCTTAGGCCGACTCAATATGCCGTGCGTATAAGCACCTTGAAGGAACTCACCCATACGGGGGATGGACGACCAAGCCCAGGCGCTACTTACTGCTGCGTCCAGCCGGGGCCGGGCTGTTGCGGGTTCTGCGGCTGAGCAGGCGGCTGCTGCTGCCAGCCCTGGCCCTGCGGAGGCTGTTGCTGCGGGGCCGGCTGCTGCCAGCCCTGCCCCGGCGGGGGCGCGGCGCCGGGGTGCTGCTGCGGCGCGTACCCCTGCGGGGGCTGCTGGTGCGGCACCTGCTGCTGCGGGGGCTGCTGTTGCTGGGCGGCGAAGCCCTGGCCCTGCTGGGTGCGGGCGATGTCCTCGGCGACGAGGGCCGCGATGTGGAAGTACGCCTCGCGGGTCTTGGGTCGCATCATGTTCAGATCGACCTCGGCGCCGGCCGCGAGGTGTTCGTCGAAGGGTACGACCACGACGCCGCGGCAGCGGGTCTCGAAGTGCGCGACGATGTCGTCAACCTTGATCATCTTGCCGGTCTCGCGAACCCCGGAGATCACGGTGAGCGACCGCTGGACGAGGTCGGCGAAGCCGTTCGCCGAGAGCCAGTCGAGGGTCGTCGAGGCGCTGCTCGCGCCGTCCACGGACGGGGTCGAGATGATGATCAGCTGGTCGGCGAGGTCGAGGACTCCGCGCATCGCGCTGTAGAGCAGTCCGGTGCCCGAGTCGGTGAGGATGATCGGGTACTGCCTGCCCAGGACTTCGAGCGCGCTGCGGTAGTCCTGGTCGTTGAAGGTCGTGGAGACCGCCGGGTCCACGTCGTTGGCGATGATCTCAAGACCGGACGGGGCCTGCGAGGTGAAGCGGCGGATGTCCATGTAGCTGTTCAGCTGCGGGATCGCCTGCACCAGGTCGCGGATGGTCGCGCCGGTCTCGCGCCGTACGCGTCGGCCGAGGGTGCCGGCGTCCGGGTTGGCGTCGATCGCGAGGATCTTGTCCTGACGCTCGGACGCGAGCGTGGCGCCGAGCGACATGGTCGTCGTGGTCTTGCCGACGCCGCCCTTGAGGCTGATCACCGCGATCCGGTAGCACGACATCACCGGCGTACGGATCAGCGCCAGCTTGCGCTGCCGCTCTTCCTCTTCCTTCTTGGCGCCGAGCTTGAAGCGGGACGGACCCGAGTTGTTCTTACGGGCCTTGGGCTGGTTGCGCAGCAGCCGGTCGGAGGAGAGCTCGACGGCGGCGTTGTAACCGAGCGGCGTGCCGGGCGCGGCCTGCTGCTGCGGGGCACCGGCCTGCGGTCCTGCCGGGGCGGTCCAGCCCTGGTTGCCGTAGGTCGGCTGTGCGGTGGGTTGCTGCTGGGGCGCCTGTTGCGGTGCCTGCTGCTGCGGGGGCTGCTGGTACTGGGGCTGTTGGGGCTGCGGCTGCTGCTGCGGCGGCTGTGCCTGTTGCTGAGGCTGAGGCTGAGCGGCCTGCGGGTAGCCGTAACCAGCCTGCTGCGGCGGGTAGTTGTAGCCGGGCTGCTGCTGCGGCTGCTGCTGCGCGGCCTGCGGATGTACGGGCTGCTGCGGCTGCTGCATGGGCTGCGGCTGCGCGGCCTGCGGTGCCTGCTGTTGGGGCTGCTGGGGCTGCTGGGGGTAGCCGGGCGCGGGGTAGCCGGGGTGCTGCTGCGGGGCAGGCTGCTGCTGCGTCGGCGGCAGCGGCTGGGCCGCGCCGAACGTGCCCTGCGGAGGGGCCTGGTACTGCTGCGGCTGTGGCTGGGCGAAGGGCTGCGGGTATCCGTATCCGGCGGCCTGTTCGGCCGCGGCCTGCGGGTCCGGGTGTCCGGCCTGCTGCGGCGCACTCTGCACGGGCTGCTGCACGGGCGGCTGTGCGGGCTGGTAACCCTGCGGCAGCGGGGGAAGCTCCTGGGAAGCCTGCTGCGGGTGCTCACTCTGCGGCGGCTGAACCTGCGCGGCCGGCTGGGGTTCGGGTGCGCTGGGCGCTACTGCTGCGGCCGCGGCACCGGCTGCGCCGTCGCCATTGGTCTCAGCCTCAGCCTCCGCATCTGCCTGGGCCCCGGCATCCGTCGCCGAGTCGGAGTCGGAGCCGGCGTCGCCTTCGGTGCTGGACGCGGCCTCGGAGTCACCCGTCGCCGCCTCGTCGGTGTGCTCCTCCGCCGACTCGTCGTCATCGGAGCTGCCGAACAGCGCTGCCGCTTCGGCGTCGGCGGCGGCGTAGTTGGGCTCGGGGACCGCCGGCGCGGGGGCCTGCTGCTCGGGGACGTTCGCCTCCGGTGCGGCAGCCTGGGGCGCGTCGGTCTGCGCGCCGTCGTCGACCGGACGCAGTACGGGGAAACCGGGCGCCGGAGCCGGAGCCTGGGGCGCCGGAGCCTGGGGCGCCGCGGCCGGAGCCGGGGGCTGCTGGGCCGGCGTCTGCTGCTGCGGGTACCCGTAACCGCCGGACGTGTCCTGCGCCTGCTGGGGCGCGGCTGGCGCGGGCTGCTGGGGATAGCCGTAACCGCCCGGCGCCGCCTGCTGCGGATACCCGTACCCACCGGCCCCCTGAGGCGCGGCCTGCTGAGGCGCGCCGGGCCCCTGCTGCTGCGGAAACCCGTAACCCTGCGGAGCGCCCTGAGCGTACGGCTGCGCCTGTGCGGGGATCTGAGGTGCGTGCGGCGCCTGCGGAGCGGGTCCACCCTGCCCCAGCGGCGGTCCGGTCGGCGGCGGAGGAGGCGCGTACCCGGAGTCGCCCTGTCCGCCCTGTCCGCTCTGCGCGGCGCCACCCCGCGTGCTCTGGTCGTACCAGGCAGGAGGCTCGTAGACGATTTCGAACTCGCCGGTGAGATCCAGCTCGCGGTCGTCCCCGTCCGAGGACTGGCCGCCGCCGTCGTACTCGGACCGATCCCTGTTCACTGCTTTGCCTCCTGGTCAGCCACTGCTGCTGGCGTCGTCGCGGTCGGGCGGATGGGGTGGCGCGTTCCTACGCGGCTGCGACGTTCACCGCATCACCAGAAGACTAATCTTTCGCCCCACGGTACGGAAAAGCGCCCTTGCGTGCGGACCGGTCCCACTGTTCCCCCGGACCCGGCCCGCCCCCAGCCCGCGACGCTCGGCGCGGGACGCCAGGTCCTGTCGTCAAACTCCCGCCTGCCTCACGACGCCATACCCGCCCTCCAGGCGGACGACGGGAGTTTGACGACCGGACCTAGTCCAGGCGGCGGGCCATACCGAGCAGGCCCGTCTCCGCGTCCGTGGCCTCGGTCATGACGTACTTGCGATGCTTGCGTGTGCACCACAGCGCGACGTTGTCGGAGAGCGTCGGCAGCATCTCCAGGTGCTCCGCCGGGATGCCGAGGATCTCCCGTACGACCTCGGTCTCCTGCGGCGAGATGCGCTGGATCCCGACCAACTGCGCCTGCGCCAGCCAGCGCGGCGCGTGCTCGCCCACGAAGGGCAGCACGGTCACCACGGCCTGCCACGGCAGGGACGTCACGCGCCCACGCGGTGGACGTACGCCGCAGTCGCGGATCAGCACCACCGGGCTGGAGACGGAAGGACCCTGCGCGGGAACCCGCCCCACCGGATAGACCGTCATGCACTGCTGACCGCCGCCCGCCGCCTGGGCCAGCTGCTGCCAGGCCTGCGGGCGACCGGTCTCGACGGCCACGCGCGCGCCCGTCGCGGCCGAGCGCAGCGCCAGCACCTGGGCCATCCACAGGCCGCCCACGACGACGACGTCGAAGGCGGTGGGACGGGCCAGGCCGAGCACCGCCGGCTGAGAGGCGGTGTCGGTGCCGATGATCACGCCGTCGTCGCCGATGGGCATGCTGATCGCCGCGATTTCCTCGGCGGTGACGACATGACGGTTACGGCGCGGTCCGCGCAGGCCGAACCCCGGGCTGAAGATGCGCCGTTGCTGCGCAGCCGTTTCCGGCCGGATGATCGGGATCAGACCGGTGTCGGTGGGCGAGGCCACATGCGCGGGTGTGCGGGCGGGCTCCTGGCCGCGCTGCCCCGGGTTCATGGTCGGTGTGGGGTAGGACATCAGTAGGTACCTCCGAGCGGCAGGGTGGCGAGTGCTCCGGGGACCTGTTCCCGGTCGAGACGCACCAGGCCGACCTTGGACGCGCTCGCGGCGCGCTCCAAGTCCCGCCGTACCTGGCCGAGTTCGTTCTCGCCGCGCCCGGTGATGCGCACATGTCCGGTGACGGAGACGCCCCGGTTGCCGGCCTTGCTCAGGGTCATGCTGAACGTCGTCGCGAGGACGGGCAGCGAGGTGAACTGCGTGATGAGCCGCGGCAGCGCGACGCCGTTGTCCCCCAATTGCGGCCAGCGGGAGATCCAGTAGGTGGAGTGCCACCGGTCGTCGACGCGCCAGCTGCGCACCGATTCGACCGTACGCCGCTGAGCCGGGCGGCCGTCCTGACCGCGCTGCGCGTTGTTGGCCCGCGGGTTGAGGCAGCTCGACGTCGCCAGCGCCTGTACGAGTTCGTTCTCGTCGAGGATCGTCGCCTCGAAACCCGCTCCGGCCAGCCGGCTCGCCAGCTGGTCCGCCACGCGCAGCAGCGCGCGCTGGGTGCCGGGGACGCCGTCGCCGCGCGCCTCCACCGCTTCGGGGCACAGTTCCGGGTCGAGCTTGAGGGCGACCCAGGTGAGGCGGAGCGCGGGAGAGCCGGCCTGGGCCTGGAGAGGTCCGTACGACCGTGCTGCGACGGACTGCTGGGGCAGATGGGGCGCGGGCGCCGGCTGGGTGTGCTGTACGACCTGCGCGGAGGCGAGCTTGATGCCGTCGACCTCGAGGGCGTCCTGGATCAGCTGGAGCGGCAGTTGGCGCCCGGCGACTCCGGGGCGCAGCGGCTCGTCGCCCGGCTGCACGAACAGCACGGCGGTCAGGAAGGACCCGTCGCCGATCATGCCGATCGAGCGGTCGTCACGGGACACGAAGGTGTACGTCCGCAGGGCGGAGTCGCACTCCACGGTGGGGGCCAGCAGCGGGTCCGTACCGGGCGGGACGGGCAGCTTGGCCTCGCGCTGGCGGCGCTTGAGGGCGCGGGCCGTCTCGTACCACTCGGGCAGCGGCCGGTGATGCCGGCGCAGAACCGCGAGAAGCAGCAGGAGTGCGGCCACGGCGCCGGCCGGGGCGAGCAGCCAGCGCTCGGAGGTGACCCAGGCGGCCAGCATGATGGCCGCCGCGAGCTCCACCAGGATGAGCTGCTGCAGCCGCAACGGGCCCATGCCGCCGGGATGCGGAAGCGTGCGCGGCGCCGCGGAGGCGGTGGTCGTGGCGGCGGCGGGAGCCGGGGGCGGCGCGGCTCTGCGGCCACGGCCCGGTTGCTGCTGTGCGCGGCGTCCGCGCCGAGTGCTCGTAGCGCTGGTCATCCCCCGGGACATCCCTTTCGCGAAGTGGTGGCCGTCGTCGGTGCGGAACCCTCTGCCGGATCCCAGCGACGGGGCCTGGGGCCACAATTGCCCACGTCAGTTGTGCGAGTGGTCACGGTACCCGTTGATGAACACGGGGCGACACAGATGCCGGGGTACGAAATGGCACAGGCCTGTGAAGATGCGGCGGGGACCGCGCACCTGGTGGATCACGGTCGTGCGGCGCAGTGCATAGTAGGTGGCCTGTTCGGCCGCTGAAGCAGCCTTTACGCACGACCAAAACGGGAGAGCCAGGACCATGGCAACGCGTCGGGATGAGCTCGCCGCCTATACGTTCGCTCGCAAGCGCACTGTCGCAGCGTTCCTGGCACCGTCGCCGGGAGGCTCGGACGAAGGCGCGCCGCGTCCCATTCGCACTGTGATGCCCAGCTTGGCGGTGGGCGTTGTACTGGTGATCGGCTTCATCGCCTGGGGTGTGATCAAGCCGTCGGCGCCGAAGGGCTGGGACACTCCTGGCCAACACATCATCGTCGACAGCGATTCCACGACGCGCTACGTAGTGATCAACGACGAGGGCGAGGGCGACAAGAAGATTCCGACACTGCACCCCGTCCTCAACTACGCCTCCGCCAAACTCCTCCTGGACAAGGGCAAGGGCACCGTCATCGAGGTCCCCGGCAAGGACATCGACAAGAGCGGCATCCCGCACGGCGCGACGCTCGGCATCCCGTACGCCCCCGACCGGCTGCCCACCAAGGAGGACGCCGAGAAGGCGAAGACCTGGGCGGTCTGCGAGCGGCCGACCCGCGGCACGAACGCCTCCATCGACCGCGCCGTCTTCGTCCTCGACAGCGACGACGCGAAGTCGGTCAAGGACGCGGGCAAGGTCGACGCGCAGGAGGCGCTGTACGTCGTCGACAGCAAGACGAAGCTGCAATACCTGATCGACGGCAAGGGCAACGCCTTCCTGCTGGGCGGCACATCGGGTCTTGACGACACCGAGATGGAGCAGCTGAAGGCCGCGGTCATCGGCACGCCGAACGAGCCACAGCCGGTGAGCACGGAGTGGCTGCGGACCCTCGAACTGCGCGGCGCCATCGCGTTCCCGACCGTGCCGGACCTCGGGACGCAGACCACGGTCCAAGGGCTTCCCGAGGCGGCGGGGACGGTGGGCCGGGTGCTCAAGGCGCAGGAGGCGCAGGGGGATCGGTACTACGTCGTACTGAAGGACAAGGTCGCGGCCGTCTCGCCGTTCGTCGCCAACCTGCTCACGCACTCGCCGTCCGCCGAGGTGGCGTACGGAGAGGCCGATCCCGCCTACATCAAGGCCAGCACCTCGGACATCATCGCCGCCAACGGTGGCAAGGCGAGCGACTTCTACGGGGACAAGGGCTGGCCGCTGACCGTCCCGAAGCAGGCCAACCCGGTGGCGACGGCGGCCAGTGCGGCCCGGAACACCTCGTGCAGCGTCTACAGCGGCACCCTGGGGGCGGACATGAAGCCGAAGCTCGCCGCCTGGGCAGGGACGACGTACCCCAAGAAGGTCATCGCCGACTCGCTGAACGCCTACGTCTCTTCGGGCTCGGGGCTGCTCTTCCAGGAGGTCACCGGCACGGCGCAGGGCGGTGGCGCGACGTACCTGCTGACGGACACGGGCCTTCGCTACTCGCTGCCGTCGAACAACGACAGCGCGGCGGACAAGAAGGGCGCCGGCTCCTCGTCGGAGGGCTCGCAGGACGAGGCGAGCGAGACCGACAAGGCGCGCACACGACTGGGATACGAGAAGGTCGCCAACCCGGCGGTCGTGCCCCAGTCGTGGGCGGAGTTCATCCCGAAGGGGCCCACGCTCGACACCGGCAGCGCGGCGCAGCCGCAGGCCCAGTGACGCCAACAGGCTTGGTTGCGGCGAGACTTGGTGTTTTCGATCACATGATCGTCGCGCATGTGTGTGAACTCTGTAACTGATAACCGTCACATGTGGATGTGTGACGGACGGGCGATAGAGTGCTTGCAGCGCTCATTGATATGACGCTTATCCGGGGAGTGGCACAGGCTTCCCGGACCAACAACGACATGGGGGAAGGTTCACCATGGCCGGGCAGTTTCGGGTAACAGAAGATGAGCTGACCAGGCTCTCGGGCCAGATCACCACGGTGAATGGTCAGATCCAGGGCGAGATCCGCCGTCTCAGCGGAGTGATCGACCAGGTCGCGGGTGGCTGGCAGGGCCAGGCGGCCAAGTCGTACCACGAGCTCCAGAACCGGTGGAACGAGGACGCCAAGAAGATGAGCGACATCCTCAACGACATCAAGGAAGCCGTGGACTCCACGCGGAGCAACTACACCGCGTCGGAAGAGCAGCAGAACGCTGAAGTCAGCAAGATCATGTCTGACTTCGGCTGATCCGCTCTCACACTTCCCACATTCCTCTTCCTGAAAGGAAGCGACGATGTCGATTCTCGTCAATTACGCCACCATCACCAACGCGTCCACGGACGTGAAGAACACCGCCGGCCGCATCAAGCAGCAGCTCGACGACGTCGAGGCCGCTGTCCGGCGCGTCGCCACCACCTGGGAAGGTGAGGCGCAGGAGGGTTACCAGCGCAAGCAGCGCGACTGGGACAAGACCGCGGCCGCCCTGCACGCGACTCTGATGAAGATCGCTGCGGCGCTGCAGAACTCGGCCGAGAACTACCAGGCCACTGAGAAGAGCAACGCCAACACCTGGGGCTGAACCAACCCGAGGTGAAGACGAGATGGGCCGGCCCGGCCGACGCCATGGCGTCCGCTGGGCCGACCCACTTCCGTACAACAGCTAGAGCAGCTAAAGCTTCATCATCGAAGCAAGGAAGCCTGGGGAGCCTGAACATGGGGGTCCTGACACCCCGTCCGCGTACGCGCACGAGTGGAACCCGCGCACTGCAGCGGGCATTTGGCGTTCTCGCGGTCACCGGGGTGTGTCTCACGACCGCCCCGCCGACGGCCGCCGCTGCCACTCCGACGCGCCTCGCCGGCTCCGACACTCCGTCCTTCGGACTGTCCTCGAGCTCCGAGTGCACGTTCGGCGGCGATATCATAAAGTCCACGCCTTGGTCGCTCCAGCGCGTACTCCTGGACCAACTGCGCGCACAGGCGAAGGGCAAGAACGTCACGGTCGCCGTGATCGACACCGGCGTAGACGACTCGAATCCCCAACTGCGCGGCGCGATGGCCCCGGGCGGCAAGAACTACGTCGGCAAGGGCGACGGCACGGACGACCTCGAGGGCCACGGCACCCGGGTCGCGGGCATCATCGCGGCCCGCGTGATCCCGGACACCGGCTTCGCGGGCATAGCCCCGGAAGCCAAGATCCTTTCTCTGCGCTACACGGGCGGGGAGGAGAAGCAGGGCAACTCGAGGACCATGTCAGCGGCGATCCGTGACGCGGTCGCCAAGGGCGCGGACATCATCAACATCTCCTCGGACACGGCGAAGAAGCAGGACAACCCGGAGCTGCGAAACGCTGTGGCGTCGGCCGTGGAGAAGGGCGCCCTGATCGTCGCGGCATCCGGCAACGACGGCGCCAACGGCAAGTCCGCGAACACGTACCCGGCGTCGTACCCCGGGGTCCTGGCGGTGGCGGCCTCGGACCGTAACGACGAGCGCGCCTTCTTCTCACAAGCAGGCGACTTCGTGGACGTGGCGGCCCCCGGCGTCGGCATGGTCTCGACCGTTCCGAAGGGCGGCCAGTGCGCGGCGGACGGTACGAGCTTCGCGGCGCCGTACGTGGCGGGCGTAGCGGCGCTGCTGAAGGAAAAGCACCCGGACTGGTCGGCGGCCCAGATCACCACCCGCATCCAGGAATCCGCCAACCGCCCCGGCCGCGGCCCGAACCGCTACCTGGGCTGGGGCGTAGTAGACCCAGTAGCCGCCCTCTCGGACGACTCCACCCCCGGCACCCGCCCCCAACCGGACCCAAAGGTGGCAGCGGGCTCGGGCGCGGTCATCCCCATGGCGGTAACGATGGGCGAGACAGAAGCGGAACAGGAACGCCGGGTCGCTATGTACGTGGTGGGCGCAGGGCTGCTGCTGGTACTTCTGGCGAGCGGGAGCGGTGTAGCGGTACGGGACTGGCGGCGTAAGCAGTCGGCCGCAAGCCCGCAGTAGAGAACTTAAGCAACAGGAAACAGGGGAGAGGAACGGGGACATGGCCGACAGCAACGGGCTTCGGGTCGATCTGAGTGCTCTGGATGAGGTCATCGCGAAGCTGCGGCAGCTCATCACGGACATGGACAAGACGGGGGAGAAGGCCAAGTACAGCACGTCGATCCCATTGAGCGCTTTCGGCATGGCCGGCGGGACCGATGCCGATACGGGGGACGCTATTGACTTCGCAGAGGCCCGAGAGCTGCACAACGCTCACGAGGACATGAAGCTGAACCTGGAGCGGATCATCAAGAAGCTGAACTCCCTTATCGACAAGTTCGGGACCGATACCTCCAAGGTCAGGAACAAGTACGCAGATCAGGAGCACGCCGTTAAGCAGCACATGGGGGGCGGTTCCGGCAAGGGCGACATGGCCTAGGCGGAATACGTAGCGGTCACTGACGGGAGGAGAAATTCAGCATGGGCAGCGAAGCAGACGGCAAGGTTAACTACGAGGGTGGAACTGAAAAGGTTGAGTACAAAGGTGGTGAGAACCCGCATGTGGGCGACAACTGGTACTCGAGCGAAGACGAGGTGTTCATCTGGGGCGGTACGGACAAAGATGAACACGATCGCACCGTAGACGAGGACCACAAACCCCTTCTGAAGGGGGGGACGAATGAGGAGTCGGATCGACGTCCCAATGAGAGCGATCTGAAGAAATCCGACTTCATGAAGTACTCGATCAACGGCCTCAAGAAGATGGTCCAGGACGCAGACCCAGGGAAGATCGAAGAGGTTAGCCTCCATTGGCTGCAGGTCTACGAAATGCTCTCCGGCGGTGATGGCGACGGTGCGGCAAAGGGCGTAGACGCGATCTCCAGCAAGGACAGCATCGCCGGGATGCTGAAGACTGCGGTAGACAACGCTTGCGAGCACTGGGAAGGGCAGGCGGCAGCCGCATTCAGGCTGAAGGCCTCTGAAATCGCTGCGAGCATCCAGAACGGGGCTGCGCATGCCAAGCTGACTGCGGATCAGCTCATGCTGGTCAAGAAGGACTTGGCCGATGTAAAGAACCAAATCGCGGATATCGAACCGCCCGGGAAGATCAGTTCAGGCATAGACGTCATCTCGGATGGGTTTGAGCAGAACGACGAACAGGCCATGAAGGACCTCAAGAGCGGGGTCCGGGCCGATGTCGTAGCGAAGGCGAACGAGGGCTCTCTCTCAGCTGGCATGGAAGAGAAGCTGAAGGCGGTTGCTCTCATGGAGCAGCTGGGAATGAACTACGGGACTTACGCGAGGAACCTGAAGAGCAACGCCGGCAGCCGCAATGATAAGGAGGGAGTCGACAAGCCGAGTGGCAATGTCGAGGTCCCTCCCCCCATCTCTATGCCGTCTCCCTCCGGGAGCGGCCCGGGTGCGGCGGGTGCCGTTCCTAAGCCGTGGAGCGCTGGCGGAACCAGCAAGATTGGCACAGCTCCTCAGATCCCTCGCGCCAAGGGAATCACGGGAGGCTCGCAACTCCCGCCCACGACCGGAACGAATATTGACAGCATCAAGCCCGGACTGACAGGACCGGGCCTCGGCCCGGGGCCGATCAGCGGCGGTGGCGGCGGTGGCGGCGGCGGAGGAGCCACGCCCCCTGGCCTCATGGTCCCCGGCGGCTCCGGAGGAGGTCCTCGCCCGGCCGGTGCTCGCGGCGGAATCAGTCCCGTTCGTGGCGGTAGCGGGCGAGTCGGCGGCCCGACTGTCGCCGGAGGTACGGGCCGTAGCGCCGGAGGCCGCCCCGGCATGGGCGGCATGGGTGGTGGCGCCGGAGCTGGCGCGGCTGGCCGAGCTGGCGCCGGTACCGGTGGCCGTGGACCCCTCGCCAAGGCTCGCGGCGGCGTAGTCGGTGCGGCCAAGGGCATCACCGGCAAGGGAGCCGGCGGCGGCGCGGGCCTGCACGGCAGCCGCGGCGGCATGGCGGGTGGCATGGCTGGAGGCATGGGCGGTCGCAACGGCCGTCGCTCCGGAGAAGAGAATGAGGGGGGCGAACGTCCCGACTACCTTGTCGAGGACGAAGAGACCTGGATCTCGGAAGAGGACCGCAACCGGAACGTGCCGCGCAACATCGAGTAGGCACACGAGCGAGCCGCGCGGAGCCTCCGCGCGGCTCGCGTGTATGAAGGCTGGCGCAGTCAGTCGTAGTTGAGTGAGGAGCAAGGAATGGGTGTCAAGCGAGTCTGGTCCGCGACAGGAGTCGTGGCGCTAACAGGAGCCTTGCTCCTCACTTCAGCTCCTACCGCGTCGGCGGATTACATCCGAGACAAGCAGTGGGCGTTGGTCGGATTCGACGCTGAAACTGTCTGGGCTGAGTCACAGGGGGCGGGAGTCACTGTCGCCGTGGTCGACACAGGCGTAAACGGCAGCCACCCCGACCTGACCGGACAGGTGCTGAACGGGAAGGACTTCAGCAACGGTGGCACAGACCCCCAGCTCGATGCGACAGGGCACGGCACTCATGTGGCGAGCCTGATCGCAGGGCACGGGCATGGGGCCGACGGCTCCGCCGGCGTGATCGGCTTGGCACCGAAAGCAAAGATCCTGCCGGTACGAGCTGCTCATTCCGGCGACAACGGATACGAGGAAGAGCGCTGGGCCCGCGGAATTCGCTATGCAGTAGACCATGGCGCGAAGGTGATCAACCTCTCCTTCGGGACTTCTTCATCCCCAAGCTCTGATACTGCAAAGGCTGTCTCCTACGCGCAGGGTAAGGATGTTGTTGTCGTTGCAAGTGCAGGAAACGATGGCGTGGAGGACATCGAGTATCCAGCACGACTTCCAGGTGTGGTGGCTGTCGGCGCAATTGATGAATCCCGGAAGCGTTGGGAGGACTCAAACTATGGTCCCGGGCTCACCCTGATGGCTCCGGGAGCCAATATCGTTGGCGCAGACCACACCATTCCTAGCGGGTATTCAAATGGTTCTGGAACTTCAGATGCAACAGCTTATGTGTCCGCAGCAGCTGCCCTAGTCCGTTCCAAGTTCCCCGACCTGACAGCTGGGCAAGTAATCAACCGCTTGGTCAAGTCGGCCACCTTCCTTGACCATAAGGCCAAGAAAGGGGTTCCTGACGAGGAGTACGGGTACGGCATCATCCGCCCCAACAAGGCGCTGAGGATGGACATCCCGGCCGGTCCCAAGGCAGGCCCGCTTCCTCAAGCGCCATCCTCAACCTCGTCCTCAAGCTCCGACGGTGCCCCCAAGGGCAACGACGAGAAGTCAGAGTCACCGTCGGAAGAAGGCACCTCCTCCGGCACACTGATCACCATCGGCGCAGGCGTAGCAGCCGTAGTCGTCCTCGGCATCGTCATCGCAGTAATCCTCAACCGCCGCAACCGAGGTGGTGGCGGTCCGACCGGAAGCCCGGGCAGCGTCTCCAGCGGCCTCCCAACCCAGAACCCCAGCTACTCGCCGTATTCCCCCGCCCCAACACCGCACAATCCAGGTAACGCCAACCCTTACCAGCAACCGTAGAGGCCCCCGGCAACCAAATTGTGAAGTGGGCGCGGCTATGGATGGCAAGGCGCTGCGCACGTGTCCTGCAAAGGCCGCTGGAGCACCTGGAAACTGGAAACGGTGAGACGGGCTCAAGGATGGCCAAGGCACGCCGTCAGCTTCTCTCACGTTAACTGCACTTGCAGCCGCGCGAGCTGGAGTGGTCTTGCAATATCGATACATTACCGCAGCCGTGGCGTGTGGTGGAGCCGGCGCCGTTTCCCTGAGATAGAAGGAGAGTCCAATGAGCAGTGGGCAGCGTCAGGGAATGGACGAATCAGAGCTGTTGCAAATAGCCGGAGACGATCCGGCGCGGGCGCGCATTCTACGCAAATCACTTGAGCAACTCTCCAAGAGCGATTCTCAAGGTGCGCTCAAGGAAATGGCTCAGGAGGTGCTGTCAGGGCGCATTGGCCTCAGGCAAGCAACAACTATCGCGGCCTACGCGGAACCCATGATCGAAAAGATCCATGGATTTCGCAGGGATTGGGACTCCATGTCCGAGGAGGAGCGAGCCTCGCATAGTCGTGAGGGGGATCGGATTATCGAGGAGTATCGCGACGAGATCGACGAAGAGCGTCGTGGCCGACAGCGCGAACCAGGCCGCAGCAGTTCATCTGCGCGCCATGATGGTAAGGGCTGGTCTCTCTACTAGGAAATGTAACCAAAGTTATGTAGAGCTGACGCCATGCGGACACCGGGGGCATTATGAATTTCAAGGTTAGTCCAGGAGATCTTAAGGGTTTTTCTGGGCTCGTTCGGCGAGCATCCGATGACACTCGGGAGGCGGTGTCCTTCCTGAGCAACAAAGCTAATGCCGAAGCGATTGAATTTTCGGGCGGACTGTTTGGTGAACTATGGAACGATGCCTTCGGAAACCATGTCGACAGGGTCGAGGACGCCCGGGAAATCCTCGGGAAGATCGCAGCAATCCTGGAAGCCTCGAGCAAGGAACTAGCAAACTCCTCTCGTTATTACCAGACTGCCGATCACGGCGAGGCGGCGAAGCTCGATTCGACTTATCCCCAATCGAAAAGGCGCACACCAGAAGGCACTGAGTGGGACATGCCGGAGGAGAGGGGGGACTTCAAGGACATTGAGGATGCCCGAAGTGAACTCAAGATAATGGACGGCGATCCTGGTGCCTTCGATGTTGTTGGAAAAGTAAAGGATTACGGCGGGGGGCACGCGGACGAGTTTTCCTTCAATCCGGCATTTAAGGTGATGGGTACCGGCATGGACCTGATTAGCCCATCCGCCTTGGTTACCGAAGGCCTGAAGCTAGCATTCGATTTTGATCCTTTCAGTCAGGTCGGGGCGATGGTAGGCGGTAACTGGGAGGGCTATCTAAAGTATTCCGAAGTGTGGGCGAATCTCAATAAATTCTGCACGGCGGTTGCTGCTAATGTCTCGAGTGGTAATTATTCAATCAGGTATTCCTGGGAAGGTAATGCTGCAGACGCAGCGCAAGTGTATTTTGAAGAACTGTGCACACTCCTGACTGCGGCAGCCGAGACTTTTGAGTCCTTCCGTGCGAATTATGAGATGATTGCGCACTCGGTATTCGCCCTTACGGATACCGTCAAGTCTCTATTGATGTTTCTTTCGGACCTGGCTCTTGAGGCAATCATCATCTGGGCGGCCTCGACTTCGATGGCAACCACGGGGGTGGGGTTTCTCGGAACGCTTGCCGGTTACGCTCTCGTGGCTAAACGTATCCTCGATATGGTTGATCAGTATAAGATACTGATCAAAGCAATCGATGTTACGATTTTCACGGCAAGGGGCCTTTATGGTGCAGCGGCCGCAAGTGGCGCGAATACTTCTTCAAACGTGAAGAAATTTCCGACACCGGGGAGCGGGTATGATAATGCGGTGGTAGGAAACTAGCGGGGCTGGGGTGCGATGATGGTAGATGATAGTTCCCGACGTAACGAAGCTGTCGGTAAATGGCGGCTGCCCGTCTTGGCTTTTGGGGCGAGCTGGACCGCTTTCCTCATCATGCTCCTTATTACTCTCGTCGGTGGGTGGGATAACCCAAGGCATGTAGGGCTGGCGGGCATGTTTTTGGCGACCGCGGCAGTCTTCATCGTTGCTTGGCGAAAGCAGAGCATCAAAATTGCTTTTCTGGCGATTCCTGTTTTTCTTCTAGTTGCCCTGGTGCGCAGCTTGTTGTAATTCATGCGGTCCGTTGCGGGGAAATTGGCTCAAGGTGACCGGCTGCGGGTGCCGTCGGTTGCTATGCACGAACTTGCCCACCTGGCCGGGCTGGCCGCTGCCTGGACGCCGTCATCAGCGTCAGCGGCCCTCGAAATGACCGAAGAGTAGAGCGCCGGTAGTTTTCATTTGGTGAGTCGGCGTCGGCAGACGAGGCTGAGGTCCATGGCGACGAAGGCGCGTAGGTGCTCGGGCTTGCATCCGTAGCGGCGGTGCAGGCGTCGGCAGATCGTCAGACAGGGCACGGTCCTCTCGACCACTCAGCGGAGGCGCTCCAGCCAGGTGGACGACTCGATGCCCTTGCCTTCGATGTGGTGGGGGTTTCCACACTGGCGGAGCCATCGGCGCAGGCCGGTAGACGGCGGGCTAGACAGGGCGGGAACACTGGTGGCAGTTGCCACCAAGGTGCAGCTGGCGTAGCCACGAAGATGAGCTCGGCCAGGGCCTCGCGCTCAGCTGCCCGCCGCCGACCCCCGCCATGTAGGCGCTGCACCTTTGTAAGCGGCACCACCGCCGGAACAGGACCCACAACCCGTCCGGCACCAGCCGCTCCACCGGATGTGCAACCAGCGGTCAAATTCGTGGTGTTGCGCAGACGCGCCGTGGCGCGGTGTGCCAACCCGGCACGGGCGTCAGGGCGTCGCCCGCTTCCCGGTGCTGTTTTACCGCGGTCCGGTCCATGGCCTGGTTGGAGTTCTTGGCTGTCTGCGGCAAGTTCGCGAACGAGCCGGCCAAGGAGGCCTGCAAATGCCAAGTCCGCCCGACTACTGCGGCGCATGGACGACGACACAGGGCGGATGGCAGCTCGTCAAAGTGACTCTATATGATCGACGTTCGCCTGCACGGGGGCATGTGTCGGCTCAGTACTGCCGCTTTCCGCCTTGCATCGCTGTCTTTGCGCCTCCGTGCCTCGCGTCCGCTCACTTGACGCCAAATGATGAGGAGAGGGGCAATGTCCTACCCCAGGCCGCCCCAGAATCCAGGCAGTGCCGGAGCCTACGGGCAGCAGCCCCACCAGGCGCCATGGCCTCCCGGTCAGGTGCAACAGCCGGGCATGGCGCCGCAACCGGCCGTGCCGCCCCTGTCGCCACCGCCGCCCCAGGCCGCGCCGGGGTGGTACGGGGCGCCAGCCCCTGGCGGCGGTCCGGTGCCGCCGTACGGCAGCATGCCCGCACCGCAGCCTCCTGCCCCGGCCCCAGGGAGGAGCTTGGGGCGCGGCTGCCTCGCCGCCTTCCTCGGTGCCGTCGGTGCCCTCGCTCTGTTGGGAGGCGGGCTCCTGACAAACCACGCGTATTCGAACCACAGTCAGCGCATCCCCAACCGCGACGCCTACGGCCCGACCATGTGGCGCAATGAGCCGGTGGACAAGCTCTTCCCCGAAGGCTTGGCGCCGCGGTTGAACACCCAGTCGGAGTCCACCGACCCCTCGCGGGCAGCCTGGCACCGCGTCGGGATATCCGACGGCACCGACTGTGCGAAGGGGCTGAACGACGTCACCGCTGCCGCGGTGGAGAAGCTCGGCTGCGAGGCGGTGTTGCGCGCCACGTACGTGGACCCGACGGGCAACACCGTCGCGACGGTCGCGCTGGTGGTCCTGCCCAAGGGTGAGTCGGCGAAGACAAAGATGACTGAGTTCTTCGACGAGGACACGGACAAGCTCGACCCTGAGGTGGGCGCGAAGGCGTACGGCGTACCCGACACCATCGCGGCTGACTGGCGCGACGCGAGTAGTAACGGCGGAGCGGGAATCACGGTCACCGAACCGTCCCTGCCCTACGTCCTCATCGCCTCCACCGGCGCGGTCGACGGCCGGAAGGCGGGCAACCTGCCCGGCGAATGGGGCAGCCACAGCTGGGACGCGGGGGACGACCGCGCGCCGTGGCGCGGTGCGGCGAAAGGTCTCTGCGACGACATGAACCTCCACCTGACCGACCTGCTGCTGGAAGGATCCTGATGAGCGTGCGGCGCATCACCGTGGCCGTGACGGCGGCCCTGCTCGGCCTCGCGGTCCAGGGCACAGCGGTGGCGGTGCCCTTCGCGGCCGTAACCGTCCCGCAGAGCTGGGAGTACCAAGCGATGGGCCTGGGCGAGGCCCAGCAGACGGCGCAGGGCGAGGGCATCAAGGTCGCGGTCCTGGACAGCGGCGTCGAGGCGGACCACCCCGCGCTCCGCGGCAGGGTGACCACGGGCCCCGACTACCTGCAGGACGGCCTCCAAGCCGGCGACCCGGAATGGGGCGGCCACGGCACCGCCATGGCCTCGGACGTCCTCAAGGTCGCTCCGAAGGCCGAGATCCTCTCAGTCCGCGTGACCAACGACGATGAAGAGAAAATGGAGTTCGTCAAGGGCAGTCCGATCGCCCGGGGCATCGACTACGCGGTCGACCACGGCGCCGACGTGATCTCCATGTCGATCGGCGACGAACTCCTGGGCAGCAGCTACAACGGAGACGAGGCCGCCGCCCTGGCCCGCGCGGCGCAGAAGGGAGTTCCGGTCCTCGCCTCGGCGGGCAACGACGGCGATATGTTCAACGACGCTCAGTACCCAGCGGCGTACCCGGGGGTGATCGCGGTCGCTGCTCTCCAGCAGAACGGCAGCCGCGCCGATTTCTCCACTGTGCGTACCTACAACGCGGTGGCCGCGCCGGGCGTGGCCATCATGAGCGCGAAGAACACCGGCGGTTACGCGACGATCGACGGCACCTCGCCCGCGACGGCGCTCACCGCCGGCGTCGTGGCGCTGATGCTCTCCCACAACGACGAGGTGACTCCCGCACAGGTGCGGACGATCCTGACCAGCACGGCACGTCACCCGTCCGGAGGTCGCAACGCCCTGGTCGGATACGGGACGGTGGACGCGGCCGCCGCTGTTCGAGGCGCCGCGAAACCGCCCGCCGACGAAACCGCGCCTGTCGCGTATAAGGGGAAGCAGTTCCTCGCCACACCGGACGGCACCCCGAAGACCAAGAACGCCCCGCTGGACACGACCATGGTGGGGATAGGTCTCGGCGCGGCGGCCGTTGGGCTGCTCATGGTGATCGGTGGCGTGCTGATCAGCCGTGTGGGCCGCCGCCCCGCGAACGCGGTCGGTAGCTCCGGCTGAGTCTCATCCGGCCGCCACGCGGTGCCCGCCCACCTGTCCGATGACCTCGAAGCCCAATCATGTGGGGGCCTCGCCGTGCCGTCGTCTCCCGCCCGGTGTCAGGGCGGGAGACCTTCTGAAACACGGACGAGCAAGCCGGATTGGCGGCGCGGACGGCGCCGCGCGAGAGCGGTTCTGCTGCTGGGCGTGATTCCAAGGCCATGCGAGCAGTCAACCCCCTGCGGAGGACGCGCTGGACGGGGGCGACGGAGGACGGTGCCCGGATTGCCGGTGACCCTGAATTCGGTGGAGTTGTCACGGCGCCCGTGGGCAGGGACCTCATGACTCTGGAGCGGGACATCCGGACGCCCGTTGAGGCCTACCTGGAGTTCCCCCGCGACAAGGACCGCATGGCGCGAGCCAAGAGGGCCGGTATCGGAACCCTGAGTGGCGGAGCCCGCGCATGAGGAGGTCTGTTGAACCCAATGACGAGGAGTTGTACACGTGAAGTCCGGTCTCTCTGTTCCTCTCCCCTTGGCCAAGTGCGCCTTCGACGATCCCGCCACCAGGCAGGCGTATGAGAAGGCCCGACGCAGGGCTCGTGTCAGCCTTTTGATCAGGGTCGCTGTGTTCCTGGCGCTGCTCATCGTGGCGACGGCGTTCAAGGGAGAGGAGACACAGCTCGTCTCGGGCACCGCGTCCTTCCTGCTGATTCCCACTGCCTTCTTGTTGGCGGGTCCGGCAAAGACGCTGCATTGGCTGCGTGCCGTCGAGAGCGTTCTGAAGTCCAGCCCTTGGAGGTACTGCTCTGTGGTCCGCAGGCAGGACGCGAAAGTCGGTGCGAGCACTGCTGTACAACTCAGGCTCGGTGATGGGAACAGCGACGAGGGCTGGTCGCCGGTGCTCGCCGCGCGTACGTCGCGCCGGCGCACGCGCTGGTCGGGACAGTTCGAGCACGGGGCCTGGTTCGCGGGCAACTCTGACCGCGGCGGCGTCCTCGCCCTGCCGGGCGGTCAGAGGCTCATGACCCTGCATCGGCAGTAACAGCGAGATCGCAAAAATGTAACCCATCGGAAGCGCCGACCTATCGCGTCGCGGGGAAGGGGCCCGGCGGTGGTCGTCCGTGGTGCCTGCCGCTGCGGATCGGGTGCTGCTGGTGGCCGTGTACTACGGAACGAACCTGACGATGCGGAAGCTCGCGCCGGTGTTCGGCTGCTCGCCGGCAAGGTGTGTCGGGTCATTCAGCGACTGCGGCCATTTCTCGCCCTGGAGCCGGCCCGCGCCGCGCGGACAGCGCGGATCGGTTGTGGATCCTGGACGGCACCTTGATCGCGGTGCGTGACCGGAGGTCGGCACCTCAGGGGGCGACTGTGCTGGGCGACGGCGCCTGTATCAGCACCGAGCTCATCGTCCCGCACCGCAAACGGCCCGGCCGAGCGCTACTCCCGGGCGAGGAGGCGGACAACGCGGAGCATCGCCGGGTACTGCCCGCGTCGAGCACGCCTTCGCCCGGATGAAGCACTACAAGATCCTCCGCGACTGCCGGCAACGGGGCAGCGGCCTTCACCACGCAGTCCAGGCCGTCGCTCACCTGCACAACCTCGCCCTCGCTGCGTGGATAGATCGGACACGACCCCGGCCCTGACCTGCCGAAACCCCTGGGGGCGCGGACGACCAGGCGATCGTCCGCGTCCCCATCTTTTTTGGTGGAGACTCCCAACAGCCTTCCACCGCGACTCCGCTCCACGGTCGGTAGGACAAGACCATGTCCTGCGTAGTGGTTGATCGTTAAGTCGCTCGTAGGAGTCAGGGCCTGCGTGCCGGTGTCCCGCTCCCGCCCTGTCTCAGGGGACATGGTCGACAGGTGGTGCGCGCGCGTTCTCCGCTGGGCGCGCCCGCCTGTATCAATGAGGGGCTCAAGTGGCTGACGACGCACCGTTTTACGCACAGGACGCAGGCAGGAAACTCGCTCGCGAGTTTGAGCTGCAAGCATACGATTTACGGGCGCACCTCAAGAAATTCATCCAGCAAACCGGGGAAGAGGCCATCTCTGACGGCTTCGGCTTCCTGACGGAGTCGGACGAATTGAGGACCTCCTACGTCGAATACTCCACGGATGCCGCCGACGCTATGAAGCTGGCCCATCTCTATCTGGATGTCATCGCTGATGCCTTGAAGAAAGTAAACCGCAACACCGAGATTACGGACGAGGGTGTTGCGGTTCTCTTCGGTGACAAGCGTGACGGGGGCAAGAGGTGAGCGGCCACGAGTCTGTTGGTGAGGAACTCGTAGAACTCGGCATCGAATTAGTTAACCCGGGAGGCAGGCCCGAGGAGCTCCGGCAGGCAGCCAAGGCGTGGCGTCGGCTGCAGGCGGAGGTCGCGGGCGCCGAGGGGTTGCTCAAGGCGCTCGACAGGAAAGTCGAGGATGTGGTCGGGGACACCTGGCGTGGCCCTGCCGCCGAAGCGTTCGAACAGCATTGGCACGAGGTCAGCGCGGCGATCGCGAAGTCGACGGCACAGTACGACGAAGTTGCCAGGCAGCTCGACGAGGCCGCTGACACGATCGAGCAGGTCAACTCGGAGATCCACGACATCTACATCGAGATCGGCGTCTCGATCGGCGTTGGCGTAGCTCTGTCCTTCGTGACGCTCGGCCTCGGAAGCGCCGCCGCGGCGACAAACGTCGCCAGGCTGGCCGCTCAAGCCATCGGTCACGCCGAGCGCCTGGGTCGGCTGCTGACGCGCATCGCCGCTGCCATGCGCGCCTATCAACGGTCGACGAAGCTGACCAAGCTGCTGGTGGACTTGGGCATCAACTGGGCAGGGAACACCTCCACCACGCTTGCCAGTGCGGCGGCGACAGGCGAAGGAGTCGATGGCGCGGGCCTTCGCGAAGCCACCTGGCAGGGCGTCGTGGCGTCGCTCGTGGGTACGCCGTTGGGGATGGCCGGGGCGGCAGGGGCAACGGCCTTGCTGCGTAACCGTGGCGTGGGACAAGTAGGGATGCGTGTCTCGGAAAACGTAGTGGGTGGGGCAGTAGGAAATGTCGGGGGCGGAGTCGCCGTTGATGGAGTCACCAAGGCCACGGGGCGCGAGAAGCCGGAGTGGTTGAAGAACGCCGTTGTCAATGCCGCAGGCGGCGGTGTTGGCGGTGCAGGCGGAGTGGGCATCGGAGCCGCGGCGCACCATCGGTTCCAGGCGGCGGGCAGCCCGCCCGTACCCCGAGCGAATCCCGACGCAGCTGCAGCGAGGCCGCCCGGCGGCGGCCGCCAAGAAGGCGGCCCGCGCTCCGCTGCCGACGCGCGGTCGGGCGGGGCCGGCGAACCTCCCACGAGGGGGGCCTCACCTCGACAGCGTGACATCAGGGACGACTTCGGATGATGAGTGGCGATCTGCTCGCGGCGGGCGGTGACCAGCGCGCGATCGGCCACGGGTGTGCCGCTGAGGAAGCAGGCGGGGCGGCGGTCGGGTCGGCATTCGGCGACAAGCGGCAGCTGTTCGGTGAGGCAGTGCTGTGCCGGCGCGCCTACGGCACAGCCCGGTCGGCCGAGGGCCAGGACGCTCGCTCGGTGGTCCGAGCCATGCTGTGGCACCTGGCGGACTACACCGACCCGCGGCATCCGCTTGGCTGCCTGATCATCTCGGCTACCGCGAACTGCGGAACCTTGGTGAGTGAGGCGATGGATGTCGCCTCGTACCCGTGCGTCCAGAACTCCTCGAGCGCGGCCCCCCGCCCAAGTCCGCGCCGCCGCCGAACAGGCCGCCCCGGCCATACCGCCGGGCACCGGTGATCAGGTCGACCTGGTCCGCCGGGCCGACGTACGCGACGGGCTCGCTGCGACCAGCATCCCGACCCTCGTTGTCGTTACCACCGCCGACTCCTCATCCCCACCGCCCTGCAGCGCGAGCTGGCCTCCGGCATTCCTGGCGCGTAGATCGCCGAACTGCCCACCGGGCATCTCCCCTTCGCCGAGCAGCCCGAGGAATGGCTGGGGCTCATCACCGGCTTCCTCGGCCGACAGCAGTCATAGCGGGCGTAGCGGGCATGGTAGGCGCAGGTCCGGCGCTGAAGCCCCGACGCACCGCCGACCCAAGCCGCTCACTGTCCGTGTGTACGGCTCGACAGATCCGTGCTCATCACGCTCTCCTGATTGCTCGTTACGCCTCGTAAAGCAGCAACCGCGGTCACAAGTTCTCCACGGAACCCGTCGCGGGGGCTGCGGCCTTGCGATCGTGAAGGTCGTAAGGTGTTGTGTGACTTATGGGGAGGGTCTTGCGGGAGGGGCTGAGTTCCGCTTCGCCGGTCACTGGGGGCGAGCGCGGTCCGTACCGCATCCCCTGCAGGACCAGCTCCGGGAAGCGTCCGGGAAGCCTGCGCGCCGCCCAGCCCGCTGGGCCGGCCGTCGAGTGCGTTTCGCTGCAATCCTTCGGGTCTGCTCCGAGAGTCGCCTGTTTGTGATGAGTCGGTAGTCAATGAGGGAGAGCTCCGGTCCATGGGGGATCATTTCAAGGCAGACACGGATCAGTTGGGGGAGTTCCTCAAGACTCTCGAGGGCTGTGTCCGGGACCTCAATGAGGCGCGAGCCGCTCTCGATCACGTCCGCGCCGACGAGATCGGCACCAAGCGACTTGACGAAGCGTGTGACGGTTTCCAGGAGCGCTGGAAGTACGGGTCCGAGCAGACCAAGAAGATGATTGACGCCATCAGCGAGGGCGTGAAGTCCAACAAGAAGGGCTACGAAGAGGTCGAAAAGGCCTTGGAGAAGGCTTTCAACGACATGGCGAAGCAGTCCACCTCGGGTGGAAAGGGCGCGAAGTAATGGCCGTGAATCCCTATTCCAACCTCGGGTGGAACCCGGTCCCCGGCATACCGAGCGAAGTTAATGCCCTGAAGCAGAAGGTCACTACTGCGGCGACCGCGCTGCGTACGTGCCACACCCAGCTCCAGAAGCTCATCGGTGAGAGCAGCTACTGGGAAGGCGACGCGGCGAAGGCGTTCCGCGAGGCGATCGACGGCGAGTTGCCGACGTACATCAAGAATGCCGCGCGCTCCCTGGAGAAGGCGTCCGCACAGCTCGGCAACTGGGACGGCTATCTGACGGCCAACCGCGACCTGGCGCGGAAGTACGACGACGCGGCCGCCGAGAAGAAGTCCGCGGCCAACTCGGCCAAGGAGCGGCACGACAAGGCAGGCCGGCATCCCGACCTCAAGCTCGCCGGCCAGCAGTTCGAGACCCAGGAGCAGGCCGACGCGGCGACGGCGCGGCTGCGGGCGGCCGAGCGCAGCCTCAATGAGGCGACCACCGCGCTGAACCAGGCCAATGGCGCGTACGACGACGTCATCAGCAAGGCCCGGACGCTGGAGACCACGCACTCGGACAACGCCGAGACCGTCGCGAAGTCGCTCGACGACGCCACGGACAAGCTGGCGCCGAAGGAGCCGGGCTGGCTGAGCAAGGCGGTCGACGCCATCTGGGACGGCATCAAGGCCGTCGGGGCGTTCCTGTACGAGCACGCCGGAACGATCGGCGCCATTGCCGGTCTGCTGGCGCTCTTTCCTACGCCGCTGGCTCCGCTGTTCGCCGGTATCGCGGTGGTGGCGAGTGCGGCGTCCATGTCCAAGAACCTTTCCGACCCGAAATTCAGAAGCGATTTGTTCGGCGGCGGCAGTGGAATGGACATGTTCTCCGCATGGGCATCCATCGCCGGCGACACGGTCGGCATGATCCCGGGTGGCAAGGCGCTGGGCATGGCCGCGAAGGAGGTGGCCGACGGCGTGGGAATGGCCGGCCGGATGGGCGTAGCCGTATCGAACACGGAGAAAGCCGGAGCCTTCGTCAAGGAAATCGTCCCTGCCTTCTCGAAGAACGCCACGGACGAGGCCGCTGATGCGTGGCGTGTGGCCGGGGAATCAGCTGGGGGTTCGGCAAAGCTGATGGGTGAGATCACCGCCAACGGCGTCAATGTCGCCGCGAACGTCGTGTCTTCCCTGGAAAGCCTGGGAGTGGTCGACAAGGAAGGCGCCGAGCACAATGCCGCCGAGGGCACCAAGGCGGCTGCCACTGCGCACAGCATCGCGGGGCTTCTGGGATGGGTGTGAGGGAAATACCCGGGGCTACTGAAAGGCTGATTGCACAGTGACTGACATCCACGCGGAGGGGGCGAGCAAGCCGAAGCCGGCTTTCTGGTACGGACTGCCGCACGGATACCTGCAGTTGGATCTCGACCCGCCGTTCGAGCAGGTCGTGGCGCTGATCAAGCAGGTACTGAGCCTGCCGGACGAGCTCCGCGACCGCGCGGAAGAAGTCGTACGGTTCTACACCGGCGTCGTGGGACTGCTGAACGCCCAGCAGGTGCAGGGCTGCGCGATCGGTCTGCACCCGGACGAGGCCGGCGGAGTGGTGTCCTCCGTACTCACCGTCTCGACGGTCCCGGCATCCGGGGTCAACGCGAAGCTGGTACTGGCCAGCATGGCCAGCACCGCTGCCGACAACCCGGACGAAGGCATGCGCCCCCTGGAGCTGCCGTGCGGAATGGGCTTCATAGCCGAGAAGAAGCGCCGTACGGTCGAACCTGGCAGGCCGCCCGAGGGGAGCGACGAACCCCGCGAAGGGACCGTCTGGCAGGGCACGGTCGCCGTGACGGGCAGCGGCATGCCCGACATCGTCGTGGTGCAGCTGGTCACGGCCGCCGTCGATCTCGCCGACGACTACCGGAACGTACTGCTCGGCGTCGCGCACACCCTCACGTTCACCGATCCGTCACCTCGGGACGTGCCGGACGGTGGCGCCGGTACGGGCGGGGGTTCTGCCGCCACGAACGCCATCAGGAACGATTTCGGATAGCGGTCGCAGTGGCCGAGCCCAAAGGAGATGTAACGCCAATGCCGGAAACGCCGCACGCTGTGCAACCGCCGCCGCCCCATCCCGTGGACGCGGAGGAGATGCGTAAACGCCTGACCTCGCGCGTGCTCAGGAAGTTCTTCGGGTACGGCGCGACCTTCGCGCTCATGGCTGTCGGGCCGCCGCTGCTGGTGCAGTCGAAAGCCCTGGACGGCCAATGGCATTGGGTGGTGTACGTCACGGCGCCCTTCACGGGCGTCGGCATCATCGGTCTCCTTGCCGTACTTTTCAATCTCCTCCCGTCGGCCGTGGTTATCACGCGTGCGTGCAGGAAGGCGCTGCGCCAGTACGCGTTCGACGAATTCTGGCCGCAGGTCGAGAAGAAGAGTGGGAAGCGGTCCAAGAGGGGCCGCCCCACGCTCACGCTCAGAATGAAGAACACCGAGGGCGGCAGGTCACCGCTGATGCAGGTGATCGAAGTACCGAGTCGCGGTGTCTGGCGCGATCCCTGGCCCGAGGGCATCGAGAACGGCGTGTGGGTGGCGGGCGACCTGCCCTTCGGAGCCGTCGCCTTCGTACCGAGCAGCGGCGCACTGTTGCTCATGCGCCCGGAGAAGTGGGACAGGCTGGCCCCGGAACGCAAACTGGCCGGCGCCGACCGGAACGCGAGGGCTGAGCGGGCGGGGATCGCGCGGAGGGTGTTCTGACCGCGCCGCATCCTCTACCGCACCTCACGTCACCGCATCCGCACACGTGTCTGCATCGGCTTCGGGTGACGGGAGATACTTCCGGTGACGTGAAGTAAGGAGAAGCGAGATGGCCCAGCAACCACAGAACCCCCGTAACCCCCAGGGGTCTTCCTCTGACCGCGGAGTGTGGGACGAAGCGCTCGATCCCGAGCAGGTCGGCTCCCTGAACTCCGCGCTGCGCAAGCTCGCCGACGGTGGCGGCGCGAGCAAGGACCTGCAGGACGCGGCGAAGAACCTGCTGTCGGGCCGGGTCCCCCTCCGACAAGCTTTGGACGACCCGGCGACGGCTCGTGCCCTGGGTGGCGGGCTGGCATCGCTGCGTGGCCAGTGGGAGGCGCTGTCCGAGGAGGAGCGCGAACAGATCAGGCTGGGTGAGGCACCTCCGGACGGCGGGTCCTCGTCGGACCCGAACGAGCCCAGGCGCTCGGAGGGGGAGTCTTCCCCGCCACGCCAGAAGGGCCCGGCGCGGCACAGCGGCGGCTTCTCGCTGTACTGAGCACACGCGACGCCTGCGAAGCCCACGAGAAGCGGGGGCCGCGCCACCTGGCGCGGCCCCCGTCCACCGGAGACCGCGGGCATTTCCCATGGCTGCATGTCGTCATGGCGCATGTCCGTCGAGGGACGCGAAGTCCCATGTGCTGTCTGCGAAGTCACAGGTACGCAGAACGACGTCCCATACTTCGCTCTCTCCCCGGTCAGGGTGTCCGACGGAACGCGCCACCCAGAGGGTCGAAATCGGACACGCTCAGTGCCTGCACCGCGAGCGCTGCCGAGGAACCGTCTCGGAGCATCCCGCGCCCAGGACCGGCGCCGGGCCTCCGGGCAGTTGCAGGATTCTGTTCGGCCTGGGATCCGGATGCGTCGATTTGTCCGCACGTGCGGTTCACCCTGTACGTCGGCGGGGTTCGGGCGGCGGCCCGATCTCGTCGTCGTGCCATTCCAGGCCGAGGGCCCGTCCGGCATCGAGCAGTGCTTTCTGCGTTCGTGCCGCGATTTCGAGCTGGGGAAAATCGCTGTCGAACTCGCGGTGGGGGCTGCGGCTGTGGTCCACGTACACGATGGCGTCACGGGCGCCGTACAGCTTGGTGTGCTGAGCCATCTCGCGCCAGGGGAGGAATCCCATGGTGGGGAAGGCAGCCGCAACCCGTGCGACGGTGTCGGGGCGGATCGTCGGTTTGCCCGCGACCCAACCCAGCTTGCGTGGCAGGTGCATGGCGCTGAGCTGGAGGGCGAACTCCGAGATCGAGCGGCTCTGTTGGAACCATGCCGGCCCGTCGCCGTCCGGATCGTCGTCGACCAGGACCGCGGGATCGGGCCGGGACGCGTGTGAGGCTGGATAGGCCCAGTAGTTGCAGCCCTGCCCTTCGGCCAGGAAGACGTGGAGGAGCGCGTCGGCCGGTACGTCGTCGGCGTGGACCGGCGTCTCCGGTGTCAGCTCTGAGGGCGGCAACAGCCACTGGACGTCGAAGAGTTCAGGAGCTTGCGTGACGGCGTTGCACGGCGACTCCAGCCATTCGCGCAATGCGGCGGGCGTGGTCCCGACTGCCTCCCTGGATCCGGTCTGTCGCTGCGTTCCCAACGTCTCGCAGTGGCCCCACTCCCGCTGAAACTCCTCCAGGAGGCGCCATCGCGTGCGGCGCGGATCGTTCAGGCGTTTCGTGAAGCCGGAGTAGTCGACGATCACGGGCTGCCCGCTGTCGACGGGTGCCTGCGTGATGCCGTTCCGCAGTCGGCCCTCGGCGTCGGCGGGCAGCTCGGTTTCGTTCACTGGTTCTCCTCGGGGTCATGCCTCGCTGTCCGCTCGGTCGCTCGGTAGTGCCTTCTGAACACCTCGATGGCCAGCTCCGGCGGGAAGTTGGGTACGAGCGCGGTCTCGCCGTCGTCCTTAGCGACGACAACGTGGCTGCCGCCCGGCTCGGCGGGCCGCGGAACGCCGTTGACCGCAGTGGGCTGCGGGAAAACGGCGTACACGACGTAACCGATGTCGAACTCCTCGACCCGCATGGGGGCGGGGCTGCCGTCGGGCAGCCGGGGCTGCCCGAAGCGGCCCAGCACGAGCCGGAGGGCCTCTTCAGGAGTGCTCGGGGCGCGGCCCGGATCGGGCGTCGCAGGGCCCTGTGAACTCACCGGGTCCGCCACCACTCAGAACAGCCCGTGCCACATCTGCTCGACGATCAGCGACCACCAGGTGTCCGGGTTCCCCAGCGCCATCGCGTCAATGGCGACCAGCTGCTCCTGCAGCTCCGCCACCGCCGCACCCGCTGCCACCGGGTCGAGCCCCTGCATCTGCTCCCGGACGCTGGTGAGCAGGGCGAGGGAGCGGGCGTATACGCCGACCGAGATGTTCACGTAGCGGGCCGACGCGGTGACCGGGTCGATCGCCCAGACGGCGCCGAGGCCGTTGGGCTCCGTCGAGTCGGGCAGGCACTGTACGGCGAGCACGGCGACGCCGTCCCAGCCGATGCGGGTCAGGTGCGCGAGCGCGCCGATCTTCTCCTCGCCGGCCGGGCTGCGGCGCTCCCGCAGATTGGTGGCCACGTCGGTGAACAGGCCGCCTGCCGGGGGAGCGTCGGGCCGGTCCGCGGTGAAGAATAGGGGCACATCGACGGGGAGCCCGGCCCACGTAAGCAACGACTGTGCGCTCTCCGGGAGTTGGCTGGCCGCGAGGTCGTCGGCGTCGTAGCGGCGTACGCCGTCGGAGCCGAACACGTCGGTGAGGTGGCGGCCGAGGGCTACATCTCGCAGGGGCTCGGCGGGGGGCACGTTCGTGGGGACGGGGATGCGGTGGGGGCGGGGTGGGGGTTGCTGGCCGGCCACCTGGTGCATCATCTCGACGTGCTGGATCAGCGCGGCGATGCCCTCCGCGCGGGCCTCGGGACGGGCGCCGTACGTCTGGGTGCAGGAGAGCTCAGCGTTCCGGAAGGTATTGAGGAGCTCGGCCGTGTAGCCGCCGGGGAGCAGGCTGGGGCGCAGGTCGGTGTGGATCGCGAGGACGTTCTCGTTGGGTACGCCCATGCGCCGCAGCTCGGCCGCCGCCTGGTGCTCCGACGGCGGGAGGCCGGGGCCGGAGTTGCGGAAGAGGGTCGTTTCCTCGCCGGTGGCCGGGTCGGTGTAGGTGAAGACGCAGGTGTTGCCGGGACCAGTCACCGGACGGGCGTCCCTGGCCGACCCATCACCGGACGCGCTGCCGCCGTGCTTCTGCCGGTACATCCGTACGACCTCGTCGACCGGAACCGATGGCCAGACGGTCAGCTCACCGGAACGCCGGTCCACCACCCCGCACGCGTCACCGATCTCGGCCGGCGGCCGCCGCTCCCCGGTCTCGGGGTCGCGCTCCAGCGGCGCGGGCGCGGCCCACACGACCCAGCCCAGGTCGAACTCCCGCATCTTGACCTCGCGGCGGTCCCGCGTGCCTTCGGGGTTCAGCCAACGGTCGGCGGTGGCGAGCGCCTGCTCCTGGGTGGTCACGCGGGGCTCCTTCGAGGATCCTGAGGGGGTTACGGTGGTCTGCGGCTTACGAGGCTATCGCTGACGGTGATTTCCGGATTCGCAGGGCCTTCGCCCCACGCTCGGTCGCGATCAGGAGGATGCCGTCGGGGGAGAGATCTGCGGCCGTGAAAGGAACGTCGGAGATCATCGAAGCCACTACCTCCTCGCTGGCGCGGCTCCAGACCCGCAGGTAGTCGCCACCGCGGCTGAGCGCGAGAGGGGCTTCGGCCCGCTCTTCCTCTGAGGGCCGCACGATCTGATCAGGGTCGGCTTCACTGAGGGGGGACGGGTGTATGAGCCCGTGGATGAGGACTGCGGATGCCGCGTTCTCGCCGATCGGACGGGCGCCGGGGGTGTTTGCGGGGACAGCGAGAACCGCGACGGGAGTGCTCTGTCCGCCCTTGGGCGACGAAAGGCTGCCCACTGTCACTGCATGGACATCCCGCACGGGCAGGCTCCACAGGGTTTCCCACGGCAGGTCGACGTCCAGCCGGTGCACAGCGGCGGCATACTCCGGCAGGCCATCCTCGACGAACGCCGTTTCCAGCAGACCGGCACGCAGCCACGAGGGAGCATCGGTGCGGGTGAGTAGTGGAGAGGTACGCAGGTAGGTGAGTGCTGGCAGGCCCAGCGTGTCGGCAGGTACCGACTCGAGAGCTGAGCGGAGCACCACGGGGTTGGCATGGACGAACAGGCTCGGATCCGTGAGCAACTGGGGGAGCAGTCCCGCCTCGAGAGTGTGCCCCGCGATGTGATCCCGGACGTAGGCATCGGCCTTGCTCCAGTCCTGGTCCGGCACGGACTGGAGCAAGGCCATAGCGATCTGCGACTGTGTGGCGCGAACGTTCGGCAACCCTGCGCGGATCGCGTCACCTATGGCCGGGTGTAGCAGCCGGAGCAGCGTACGCCCGCTCTCCCCCTCGGATTCTGAGGGCTGCAGGAAGGGGCCTGCGAGGGGCATTCCGGTTGCCATGGCTTCGCTCATGTCACGCCCGGCAACTGCTTGTACGAGCCGTCCCCAGAGCTCGACCGGCAGGCCATCGCCCTCGGCCAGCGCGAGCGGTGCCAGTAGGACGCGGAGCGTGGCCGGATCGGTGCCGAGGCGCAGGGCGTGCAGGTCGATGGACTCAGCTACGGAGCTTGGCAGTTGCTGCTCATCGGTGGGGTCGAAGCCCTCAGGCGCCATGGCCATGCAGCGGGTCGTGAGCTGTACGACGAGCGGGCTGGTGCTTGCCCGGCGGCTGATCGCCTCGGCGACGCTGCGTCGGGCATCGGGGTCCAGAGCGAAGGGAAGAGCCGGGAAACCCAAGGCAGGGTCGAGCGCCGTCTCTGCCTGCAGCGCGAGGCCTTCGGGGTCGGCGTATTCCGGCTCGTCAAGGTCGATGACCTGCACCAGGCCCTGAGGCAGCCCTTCAGCGAGGGCAGGGATGAGCGGCCGTGGCAGCTCCACGAGGAGCCGTACGTTCGCCGTGGCGGCCAGGGGCCTGAGGAGGTCGTTCACCAGCCGACGGGATTCGCCGCCGCAGCGTACGGGCCCGGCCAGGTCCACATCGGGGACGACCACTGTGATGGTGTCATCGAGCGCGCCCAGCGCACGGAACACATCCGTGGTGTCTCCGGTACTCAGTGCGTGATGGTCGGCGAGCTGCCAGAGAACTTGCGCGGCGGTCATGCCCACGGGGTCGAGCACCGATGGGGATGGCAGATCGGGCGGCACCGTGCCCGGATCCATGCTCGACAGGGGAAGTTGCCTCCGGAAGTCAGGGGTGCAAAGGGTCAGGAAGCCAGTGAGCAGGCGGGATCGCCCACTGCCCGGGCTGCCGGTGAGCACTACTACGCGAGACGTTCCCGGCCACTCCATCCGCCAAGCTGCGAGAGCGCGCAGGGCGGAGGCCCGGCCGCCTATGTACGGATGCGGGGCGTAGCTGGTTGGTGTGCCGGTCATGGTCCTTGTCCTCCACCGCTGCGGATGGTGTGTCAGTCGTTGTGCAGTGGGTAGGTCCACGCATTGGAGTGGGAGCCCTCTGTATCGATCTCCCAGAGGGCATCCTCGATGTGCTGCCGGAGTAGGTGTCCTTCGTCCCTGTTCTCCAACGTCTCGAGAATGCGGCGCCCGGTGATCCACAGGGTGACCATGGCCAGGAAGCGGTCGAGGTCGGTGGCCACGAGGAGGCCTTCGAGTCCGCTCTCGTCGGCGTCGGGTGGCATGCGCAGGATGTGTCCGGAAGGGCCGTCGATGACGATCTCCGCGCCCATCCACAGGCCGATCTGGAAGAACGGACCGCTCTCCGTCGGCTGTTCGATGTCGTCCGGCCAGGTCAGTTCCCAGAGGAACCTCTCGTAGTCGGGCTCCAGCCGGATGCCGTTGTCGTCCATGGCGGGAAGGCCGATTTCAGTCAGCACGCGACGGGCGGTCTCATCGGTCAGACCGGTCGGCAGGCGTCCGGGTTCGGTGAGTACGACCGCCGTGCGGGGATACAGCCTTCCCAGGTCGTTCGCGCTTGGCGCGGTGGCTGCGATGGGTCTGGTGGGGCCGACGGCGGTTGGGTTGCCGAGCAGCGGTCCCGCTGCCAATGATTCGGGCATGATCTCGGCACCGGCTTCGCTGCCTTCCACGGCGAAGACACCGCCAGGGCCGGCGAAGACCCGCAGGTCGCCGAGGTGTAGCGAGACGGGAAGCAATTCCTCATCGAGCCCCGCTTCGCTCTCATCCTGGTCGAGGAGCTCGCTGCGGCTGGTAGGACCGGCCAGCCCGGTCTCCGGCGGCCACGCCAGTGCGTCGGCAGCTTCGCCAGGAAACTCCTCGCCGAACCACGGGCCCGCCACGAGCTCCGAAGTCTCGGCGTCCCATACACGCACCGCGCCGTCCTCGGCGCTCGCGGCCACCGCCGGCCGACCCCACCAGCGCACCGCGAACAGCTGGTAGACAGGCCCGGGTTGGACGTAGCTCAGGTCGTATCCACCTGGCGGGCGCCAGTGCGCCCACCGGGTCCTCCAGGGAAGGCTGACGCCGGACTGCTCGATCGCGGCGCACAGTTCGGAGTCCGCACGTGCCATGGCCGACAGATGCAGCCATGCGGCCCACTCGCCCTGATCGGCCGGAGCCACCCCGTGCATCCACAGGTACACCGCGTCGGCAGCCGGGTTCGAGCCGGGCAGGGAACCGTCGTGCGCGCAGTGCGCGGCATCGAGGAGGGCGCGCTGCGGAAGATTGGCCAGTACGCTCCCGTCCCCCAGCAGCTCGTCGAACTCACCGGCCTGTACCGCGTGCATGGCCAGTCCATGAGCGGCGTATCGGCCGAGCGGCCCGGCGGCGGACCAGCCCTCGGGGTGGCGCAGTCTGGGGGCGAGTCCTCGCAGCCATCGCACCATGTGGCGGTTGACGCGCGTGCTCAACTCCTCGGGCGTCCGGCGACGCAGCGCTTCGGCTACGGCCTCGTCGGTGAAAGCGACCTCCGCGTCGGTCACCGTGACGAGGTCTGCGAAGCGCTCGGCGAGCCCACGCAGTGATGCCTGGTCGGCTCCATTCGGACCGACGGCCCGGGCCAATTCGCCCCACACTTCCCATGGAACACGGCGCGGCTCGGACAGTGCGAGCGCGCACAGTTGTGGTGATTGGGCCGCTGCCGCGACAGCAGCCCCCAGTGCGCTCTGAGGGTTGTCGGGTGCCGTGTCGTCGAGCCGGAGCGCGGGCGCACCGTGTCGCGACGCCTCACTATCCGATGGTGGCGTATCGACCACGACGCTCGGACCCGCGAGGGAAAGCCGCACTGCTGCCTTGTCGCGCACCAGAGCCGGCTGGGCGGATCTGCGAGTGAGCCCTGCCCGGCCCGCATGCGTGATCAGAACCAGCTTGCCGCGGCCTTGCATGCGGGCGGCGGTGCGCCATAGGTAGGGGTGCTCCTTGTGCTCCGGTACTCCGATGAGCGCCAGAGCGTTTCGAAATACGTCTTCCGCAGCGGAACCAGTGGCATTGAGCAGCAGACTGCCGGGGATGTCCCGGTGCGCCTGTTCCAGCACGTCCGTTGCGCCAGTGAGGCTGACGACGTCCACGTGCTTCTTCTTTGGCCCGTCGTTCCACCAGGCACTCAGCCATGCGGCTGCCTGGGCCGGAGACAGGCGCTCAGCGTCAGAAGAGGGCTTGGACATGGGGCTCCTAACTCGGCTTTGGCATATGCAGCATAGCTTTCGCCCAAGCCGAGCCAATGGCCGAGAGGTGCTCATCCATCTCGGCGTCCATGTCCTGTTCCTTCTCGCTCCGCAGCTCCCCTACCTTGGTGCTGATTTGTTTGTTGGTTAGCTTCAGCTTCTTGAGTTTCTCTTCGCGTTCCGCGGGAGTTACGTCTCCCATCTTCTCGATGGCTTCATCCTGCTTCTTCTTCCACTTTTCGCGCTCCTCGTCCCGCATTGCCACGCCCTCCGGGTCAGTCCGGTAGGTGGTGCTGTAGTAGACGGGCAGCTTCCCATCCTTGAATGACGGGTGCCCGCGAACGCGGGTCGAGCAATCGGCGTGACCCTGCCCCTTGCCGCAAGGCTCACGTTCTGTGTAGAGGCCGGCCAGTCGGTATTTCTCGCCGTCCGGACCAGAGTTGGTTCTGTCGAACCAGTCGAGAAGATGTTTCTCCGAGTGCCGAGGAGAGACGCGACTGCCGTCCGTCGGCACCGATGAATCCACGACAAATGTACTGTTTCCGTCTTTGTCAACCACTTCGATGACGGCGTAATTCTTGCCGGAGAAGTCTGGCTTGTGGGGCCCCATGGCGTCGATGAGCCCATTGACGGCTTTGTCGGTCAGTGGAGATTTCTTCTTTCCCGTGACCTGTTGGTGCAGGTTTTCAAGATCCTTCTTGGTCTCCGGATCCTCGCGGTACTGCTTCGGGAACTTCGCTTTGGCATTGTCCCGACTCTCGGAGCTCACGCCGCGGTCCTTGTCGGCCGCCACGTCGTCCGAGCCGTCACGGCGCTTGGCGCCCGTATACGGCTTGCCATCCCGGTCGTGCTCGGGGTTGTGGCCCACTCCCTGGCTCTCGTGGTACCCGAGGCTCAGTCGGGCGAGGGAGGCGACGACGGCGTACCGCTGGCCGTCGTTCATCTGGCGGAAGTCGTCCCCCAGGGCGTCCTCCAACTCCTGCCGCGTGAACGCAGTGGGCGGCAGGTCGGTGTCGCCTTTCTCGCGGGCTTTGTTATATGCCTCCATCCGGTCTGCGGCGCTTTGCAGGAGGGGTGTCAGCCTGCCTTCAGCCGCCCAGCTCCGGAGGCTGTCATGGACGGGGTCGAGACCGATTCGGTGGACCTTCAGGCCGCGCTCGGCGTCCGGATCGTAGTCCTTGTGTTCGTGCTGGTCGTCGCTCTCGTAGTTACGCAACTCCTGCTGGGGCGAATCCGGAGGGAGATCCAGGTGCTCGTCCGTCCTGCCCTCAGGCTCGGGTAGCGACTCGTTGCGCTTTTCCCGGGTCGGATCGTCGGGCAGCTTCCCGTCATCCTTCGACGGGCTTTGCCCTGCCGGATCCTCCGGTGGGCGGCGGCTCTGCCCGGCAGAAGTAGCCGGGGTCTGGCGGGAGGTCCGATTCGTACCGTCGGGCCTTGAGCGGTCCCCCGTGGTTCCGCTGTCGGACGAAACCGGCTGCCGATTCGAGTCCAGCGGAATCGCGAAGACTCCATTGTTCCCGCTGTGCAACGGCTTCGAGCTCTGCTGCCCGGTCTGCGCATCGATGTACGTGATCTTGCCGTTGTGGTTGACGGCGTTCCACGCGTGCGCCCGCCCGTTGGCGTCCTGCGTGATGATCACGGCCTGTGAGCCGTGGCCGCTGTTGCGGAGAGTGTTTTCCAGGCGGTTGAAGGCGTCGCGTCCGTTGCCCATGTCGCTGAAGCGGGCGCCGAGGGTGTTCTCTATTCGGTCACGGCCGCCCTTTTCGCCGCGGTCGGAGGGGTTGCCGTCGGCGTCGTGGTCGGGGGTGCGTGCGCCCGCGGCGGTGGGGTTGCCGGCGAAAGTGTCGACCGTGGAGAGAGCCGTGTCGACACAGTTGTTGTTACGGCCGGGCGCATCGCGGCCCTCGCCGTTGATGCGCTCGACCCAGTCCCCGTCCTTCGGGTCCGGCGGCCGGGTCGGGTCGCCGTTCTCGTCTCGGGGGACCGAGTTGTCCAGGGCGTCCTGCTCGGCGCGGGTGGGGTCGGTGACCCCGCCGGGAGGTGTGGTGTTGCGGGTCGTGGCGGCCGGTGTGGGAGTGGTGGGCTTGGTGTTGTTGTCCTCCTGGCCCTGCTGCTGGGGCGGTGCGGTGGTATTGGCGTTCTGCGTGGTGGGCTGGGCGGTGTGACCACTGGGGGCTGGGGTCACGGTCTGGATGGGGACCGCCGTCACCTGTTGTTGCTGCTGTTGGTTCTGCGTGTTTGGCGTGTTTGGTGTGTTCGCCGGGCTGGGTTGGGTGTTCTGAGGTGTGTTGGGTTGCGAGCCCGGCTGTTGCGGCTTGTTGCCCGGGTTGGGGCTGGGGGTGGCTCCGGGCTGGTTCGGCGTGCTCGGACTGCTCGGGGTGCTGCTGTTCGGCGTTGAGGACCTGTCGGGCGTGCGGCCGGGAGCGTTGGAGTCCGAGGCGTTCGGACTCGGCGTCGCTGCTGGAGTGCCGGGGTGCGACTGTGTGGTCCTGGTCGGGGTTGGCTGCCTCGGGTCCTGGCTCGGGGTGGTTGATTCGGGGCGGCTCGTGTGGGGCGTGGTCGAGGCCGGGTTCGTGTTGGGCGTACGCGTACCTGCCGAGCCCGGTGTGCTGGTGCTGGGCGTGGTGGTCGCCCCAGGGGTCGGGGTAGGGGTGGATGTGGAGTTGGGCGGGCTGGGGTTTGATGTGCGGCCCGGTGTGGTCCCTGGTGCGGGTTGGTTCGGGTTCGGGGTACGGGTCTCCGGCGTCCCCGGAGTGCGGGCGTCCGTCGATGGTGTCGGCGTACTGCGTGGTGGTGTCGACGGTGTCGGGCTCGGGGTGGAGGCGGGGCCGGTTCCGGTGGGGTTGGGGGTGCCTGGGGTGGTGGAGGGGGTCCTGGGCGGGCCCTGGGATGGGTTGGGGCTGGTGGGGCTCGTGCCGGACGTGGAGCCGCCTGGGGTGGTGTTCGTGCCGGTACGGGCGCCTGCCGCGCCGTCCGCGGTGGAGGGCGGCGTGGGTGACGTCGGCATCGAGGAGTTGCCGTCCGGGCGCGGCGCCGCGGTGGAGGGGTCGGCTGTGGTTGGTGCGGGGGCGGCGTTGGACTGGGTAGGGATGCTGGCGGCGAGGCTGTCGATCGAGGTGCTGATCCCGCCGCCGCTGTTCGTGGAGGAGGGTGTCGCGCCGGCCGTCGGTGTGGGAGCCGATTGCGGGGAGGGTGAGGTGAGGCCGCCGGGGGAGGAGGAACCCCCGCGGGTGTCGCCGGCACTGGGTGTGTTGCTGCTGGTGTCCGGGGCGGGAGACGGGGACGGCGACGTATTGCTGGGTGCGGGGTCGTCGAAGTCCGACAGCGTCGGCCGGGAGGGCGAATTCGAGGAGGAAGGATTCTGCCCGGAGTCCGGGGCGCCGGGCGATGAGTCCGGGGTGCCGCTTCCCGTGTCGGTAGTCGGAAGACTTCCGAGGTCGGGGGCGCTGTAGCTCCCGGGGTCGTCGCCGTCCGCGGATATGTTGCCGCCGATATTCGTGTTACCCGTGTTGGCGTTCGAAGGTGAGGTCGTCGACGAGTCCGAGCTGGAGGAGTTCGACGAGTCCGACGAGGCTGACGAGTCCGAAGAGTCCGAGGAGTTCGAGCTGTTCGAGGAGCCGGTGTCCCCCGAACTGTCGTCGCCGTCCCCGCTGTTGCTGCTGGTGCCGTCCGTGCCGTCACCGCTGTTGTTGTCCGCTGTGGGGTTGGAGCGGTTGCGGTAGGCATCCATGCTGTTGTTGTAGCCGCTGTCGATGCCGTCGCGGACGCTGCTGCCGGCCTTCCTGCCCAGGCCGTCGCGCAGGCCCTCGGCGAACGTCTGCGGGCTTTGCTTGATGGCCTCCCAGCCGCCCTTGGCGCCGGCCGAGACGGTCTTGCTGAGGTCGAAGCCTTCCTGGGTGCCGAAGCCGACGTTGACGGACTGCGTGACCAGGTCGGTGACCATGGCCTGGACAGCCGATACGGCGGGTTCCTTCATCATCTCGATGATGGCCTGCATCAGCGCGTCTTTGAGGGCGTCGAGGATACGGCGCACGGCCACGCGGGTCAGTTGCGTGGCGGCCATGCCGGCCGCTGCGGAGAGGCCGAAGGTGACGATGGACGCGGCAGCGGCGGCGGCGATCTGGAAGGCCAGCGCGAAGAGTTGGACGATGACCGCGTACTTCGCGAACTCCACCAGAGTTGCTGCGGCTTCAAAGGTGGTCGCGATGATGTAGGCGGCTTCGGAGGCCTTGGCGAGGTAGCCGTCCGAGCCGCCGTCGGAGAACTTCTTGTAGTGGGTGATGAACTTGTCGATGGACTCGCCCGCGTTGTGCGCGATCACGGTCTGGGCGCTGGTGTTCGCCCGTATGTGCAGCTTCTGGGCGTCGTCACCGAACTGGCGCCACAGTGCGGCGGAGTCTCTGAGCAGGTCCTCGTTGGCAGTCGGCCACTTGTAGCCGAGCATCTCCAGGATCCACTCGACCTCGTCCGGCAACATCATCGCCACAGCGCGCCACACCCCCGATAGGCAACCGACGCACAACGCCCCCTCACCACAAGGGGAATCACACGAAGTGCAGCCGTACCCAGAGCTTACTGACCATCACCGGAGCAACTCGAGTGGGTTCCTGTCACAACCCTGTTGCAGGGGCGCGCTAAAAGCCGACAACGAGCCCTGACCAACAACAAGCCCACCGTGCTGAGTTCGGCGTTCGGCCGGTCGACGCTCGACTGCACGCGCGGGTCGGCGGTCCCCCGTTAGACCGACTTGAAGTTGTTCACCTTCGCGCCGCCCTCGGCATCGTGCTGCGCAGTGAGCGCCGCGTACTTCGCGTCCTCTTCGATCTCGTGCTGCTCGTGTCGCACGCCCATCGCGGTGAACTTCACGCCCATACCCGCGATCCGCTTCGCCAGGCTGGGCATCGAGTCCTTCATGCCGTCGCGCAGGCCTTCGTAGACGACGCCGAAGTGCTCGCCCAACTCGTCATCGCCCCACGGCGGAGTCTTGCCCGACTTGCCCTCGATGGCGTTCAGTCCCTCGAACAGTGCCTTCGCGGCCTTGGCGTAGTCCTGGCCCACCTCGAACATGTGGAAGCCCTCGCCCTTGAGCACCGACGCATCGGTCCTCATCGTGTCGTTCCCCGCCACAACTGCCCCCTGTAATCCCGCAGTCCTGCAAACCGCACCATCTGTCGCAGCGTCAGCCTAGCGCCCGCGCCACACCCCTTCCAGGCAAAACGCGAGAGGGGCGGCGCCCCACCGGGCGCCGCCCCTCACACACATGCGTACAGCCGAAGAAATCAGAACCTGGGCGGCAGCCAACCCGTCTGCACCATCTGCCCGCTCCTCCGCCGAGTGTGGAAGTACCCACGCCCCGGCGGCAGCTGCGACGGCGAGATGTTGCCGAGCAGCGCACCCTCCGACCGGTCGCCGGACATCACCAGACCCTGCGCCCCGAGCTCCCGCAGACGCTGCATCACCGGCTCGTACAGCGACCGGCTCGCGCCGCCCGCCGAGCGCGCGATGATTACGTGCAGGCCCACATCGCGGGCGTACGGCAGATACTCCACCAGTGGCGACAGCGGGTTCATGCCGGTCGCCACCAGGTCGTAGTCGTCGATGATGACGTACGCGTCCGGGCTGTTGTACCAGCTCCGGTTGCGAAGCTGCTCCGGCGTGACATCCGGCCCCGGCATACGGCGGCTGAGCGACCCTGCCAGGCCCTCCAGCGTCTCCGTCAGCGCCGGCGCCGACGCGCAGTAGCGCGACAGGTGCGAGTCCGGTACGGCCTCCAGGTGCGCACGCCGGTAGTCACCCATGACGATCTTCGCCTGGTCGGGCGTATACCGCTCGGTGATCTGCTTGATGAGCAGCCGCAGCACCGACGACTTCCCGGACTCGCTCTCACCGAACACGATGAAGTGCGGGTCCGTCTCGAAGTCGATGAAGACCGGCGCGAGCGCCGACTCGTCGATACCGAACGCGATACCGCGATCCGGGTGCTCGAATCCCTTCGGCAGCCGGTCCGCCTCCATGATCCTCGGCAGCAGCCGGACCGCCGGAGCCGGGTTGCCCTGCCAGTTCTCGTTGATGCCCCGGATGAGTACGGAAGTGGCCTCCGCCAGGTCCTCCGTCTCCGAAGAGCCGTCGACCCGCGGCAGCGCCGTCATGAAGTGCAGCTTGTCCGTGGTCAGACCACGACCCGGGACGGACGCGGGCACGTTCTGCGCCACCTTGCGGTCGATCTCCGACTCGGTCGGGTCGCCGAGCCGCAGCTCGATGCGGTTCTGCAACATGTCCTTGAGCGCGGGCCGCACCTCGGTGTAGCGGCTCGCCGTCAGGATCACGTGTACGCCGAAACCGAGACCGCGCATCGCCATGTCGGTGATGGACGCCTCGAGCATCTCGTAGTCCGTTTTGAAGGTCGCCCAACCGTCGATGACGAGGAAGACGTCACCCCACGGCTGGTCAGGCAGCTGCCCGGCCGCCCGCCGCTGCCGGTAGGTCTGGATCGAGTCGACGTTGTTCGCGCGGAAGTACTCCTCACGCGCGTTCAGAATCCCCTCGACCTCGCTGACCGTACGACGCACCTTCTCGCCGTCGAGCCGGTTCGCGACCCCGCCGACGTGCGCCAGGTCCTCCATCGCGATCAGACCGCCACCGCCGAAGTCCAGGCAGTAGAACTGCACTTCGCTCGGCGTATGAGTAAACGCGAACGACGAGATGAGCGTACGCAGCAGAGTCGACTTGCCGGACTGCGGACCACCGATGAACAGACCGTGGCCCGCACCGCCCGCGAAGTCCCGGTACAGCACGTCGCGCCGCTGCTCGAACGGCTTGTCCACCAGACCGACCGGCACATTGAGCCGCCCAAGGGCGGTGTACTCCGGCGCGGTCAGACCGCGCTCCGCCGTGACCGCCAGCGCCGGCAGCAGCTGCTCCAGCGAAGGCGCCTCCTCCAGCGGCGGCAGCCACACCTGGTGGGCGGGCGGTCCCTGGTTCTCCATCTTGGCGACGATGACGTCCAGGACGGTGTCGGCGAGCGCGTCGTCGATCCGGTTGTCGGCCTCCGGCTCCTCGATCACCGGCTGCGGCGGCAGCGCCACGTGCTGCGCCGTGAAGAGCGCGGGCCGCAGCTGAGTCGAGCGGTGCACCCGCGACGGACCCTCACCGTGGTACGCCCCCGACACGTACGCCGCCTTGAAGCGGACCATGGTGTCGGTGTCGTACCGCAGATACCCGGAGCCGGGAATCGACGGCAGATGGTACGCGTCCGGGACGCCGATCGCCGTACGCGACTCGGCGGCGGAGAACGTACGCAGACCGATCCGGTACGACAGATACGTGTCCAGCCCGCGCAGCTTGCCCTCCTCCAGGCGCTGCGAGGCGAGCAGCAGGTGCACACCCAGCGATCGGCCGATGCGGCCGATCTGGATGAACATGTCGATGAAGTCCGGCTTGGCGGTGAGCAGTTCGGAGAACTCGTCGAGCACGATCACCAGAGAGGCCAGCGGCTCCAGCGCGGCACCGGCCGCCCGCGCCTTCTCGTAGTCGTGGATGTTGGCGTAGTTGCCTGCCGTACGCAGCAGCTCCTGGCGGCGCTGCATCTCACCCATGATCGAGTCACGCATACGGTCGACGAGCGTGAGGTCGTCCGCCAGGTTGGTGATGACGGCCGCGGTGTGCGGCATGTCCACCATGCCGGCGAAGGTCGCACCGCCCTTGAAGTCCGCGAGGATGAAGTTCAGCGTCTCCGAGGAGTGCGTCACCGCGAGACCGAGCACGAGCGTACGCAGCACCTCGGACTTACCGGAACCGGTCGCTCCGACACACAGGCCGTGCGGGCCCATGCCCTCCTGCGAGGCCTCCTTGAGGTCGAGCATGACCGGCTCGCCGTTCTCCCCGACACCGATCGGTACGCGCAGCCGCTCGTGCAGCGTGCGCGGCCGCCAGGTGCGTGAGACGTCGACGGACCCGGCGTCGCCGATGCCCATCAGATCCGTGAAGTCCAGGTTCGACAGAAGAGGTTCGCCTTCCTCCGCCGTACCGACCCGGAAGGCGGCGAGCTGCCTCGCCAGCGAATCGGCCTGCTCCTGGCTCAGCACATCCGGCTTGCCGCTGTACGCCGACTCGTGTCCCACGAACAGCTGCATACGGCTCGGCTTCAGATACGCCGTGAGATTGCCCCGCAGCTCGTCCTCCAGCTCCCCGGGGGAGATCTCCAGGAAGGTGACGCCCTGAAGCCCTTCCGCGCCGGCGAGCCCGGAGTCCGGCGGTACGGTGCCGCCGTCCAGCACCACGATCAGGTGCGGCTGGTCGTAAACGGGGTTCGCGTCCCGGTTCCAGCGCGGCCGGTCGGCCAGCTGGTCCTCCAGCGCCTCCTCCAGCTCGCCGAGGTCGTCGAACAGGAGCCGGGCCGAGCCCGCTCCGTCCTTGGCCTTCGGATGCTGGCTGTGCGGCAGCCACTTGATCCAGTCCCAGTCCGCGGCGGCGGACGGGTGCGCGACCACGGCGACCATCAGGTCCTCGGGCGAGTGCAGCGTCGCCAGCTGGGCAATCGCCGCACGGGCGTTGCCGTAGACCGTGTCACTGTCCCCGGCCAGCGCCAGGTGGTAGAAGGCGCGCAGCGAAACCGACACCGGCAGATCGGCGAGACTTCCGTGCGCGTCGAGGAAGGCCTTCATGGCCGCGGCGGTCAGCGGCTCCAGCTCCTCCTTGGGAGCGGTCTCCGGTGCGGCCAGCGGAGTTGCCAGCTGCTGGCTGCCGAGCCCCATGCGTACGGAGGCGAAGTCCGCGTCGGTCGGGCGCCGTTCCCACAGCCGCTTGCCGTCCGCCGCCAGCGCCCAGAGCTGGTCCGGATCCGGGTGCTGGAAAAGCTGGGTACGCCGCTGGAGTTCGGCGGTTTTGTGCACGTCCTTGCGGACCTGCTCGAGATAGCGGAAGTAGTCACGCCGGTCCTGCGCCATCCCCGCGCCGCCGCCCTGGCGGGACTTGGCGAACTGGGCGATGCCCATGGCGAGGGTCGAGGCGAGCATCAGCCCGCCCACCACCCGCATATAAGACGGAAGGTTCGGCATGAAGAAGAAGCCGACAGAACCCAGCATGCCCATCATCGGCAACAGGCTCATCAGCACACCGTCGTCGCCCTCCCGCGGGATTTCGGGCGGCGTCTCCAGCTTCACCTCGCCGTCCGGGACAGCAGGCGGCATGATCCGCGGCTGCCGTTTGATGATGACGACGCTCACCGATGCACTCATCCTTCGCGATTGCTGTGTCTCTCCGGGTACAACCCCCGGACCCCCGGCCCAAAGAACGGGCACGCACAGCCGCTGATCCTACTGTCACGCATGAGACCGCCGGGAGGCAGGAGCGTGGAGATGCGGGGGAGTCCGAGGAGGAATGAGGGAGGCGGCACCTGTGGCCCCCCGAGTGGACGATAAGGTGGCGCTCCGCGTCGTACGAGCGGCGTAAAGAAGCTTGTCTACAGGGGGAACTACCAGGTGAGCACGGGCACATCGACGGGTTTCTGCCGAGTCACCGTCGCAGCTCCGGACAGTCGTATCGATGTGGCGCTGCCGGAGGACCTGCCGATCCAGGACATCTATCCGGAGATCATCAGGCTCTCGGGCATGGTCCAGTCCGACGGCAGCCTCGCCGGATACCACCTCGTACGCCGCGACGGCCATGTGCTCGACGCGAGCCGTTCGTTGCTGGAGCACCGGGTCAGGGACGGCGAGGTGCTGTTGCTGCGCACGTTCGCCGATTCGCTGCCGCCGGCCGTCCATGACGACGTGGTCGACGCGGTCGCCACCGCCGTCAAGCAGGACTTGCGCGGCTGGAACGACAACTTGATGCGGGTCGCGGGCCTCGTCTCCGGCGTACTGCTGCTGACGATGCTCGGCTTCGTGTTCTGGTTCGCGGACCCGGTCCGCCACGACATGCACGGCCTCCAGGGCATCGTCGCCGGAGTGGTCGCGCTGGCTCTGACGGCTCTCGCAGGTGTACGCGGCCGGGTGTACGAAGACCGGGCCTCCGCCGTCGCGCTGGGCATCGCCGCACTGCCGCACGCCCTCATCGCCGGTTCCGGTGTCATCCCGCAGGACGCGGGCGAGGGCCCCGGCAGGCTGCAGTTCCTGGTCGGCTGCGTAGCCGTACTGATCTTCTCCGTCGTACTGATCATGCTGCTGCCGCAGGGAGACGCCCCGTTCGTCGCCGCGGCGCTGGCGGCGGCCATCGGTACGTTCGCCGCGTTCGGTGGAGTGCTCACCGAGGCCCAGCCCCGCGAGATCGCCGCCGTCACCTCGGTCGTCGCGCTGGCGGTCGTCGGCTTCCTGCCGGGCTGGTCGGCCCGCTTCGCCAAGCTGCCGATCGGCTTCCGCAACCCGGAGGACCTGGCCAGGGCCCGCCGCGAGGGCCAGGAGGGCAACCTCGAGGCCGTCGACGTACAGCGCATCGTCGCCCAGACCAGCCGCGGTCACGAACTGCTGCTCGGCCTCGTCGGCGGCTGCGCCGTCGTCATCCTCGGCGCGGGCGGCGCGGTGCTCGGCTTCAGCGACAGTGGGTGGGCCCAGCTGATGGCCCTGGTCACCGCGCTGGCCGCGATGCTGCGGGCGCGCCTGTTCCGCTACACCGCGCAGGTCACCTGCCTGCTGGTGGCCGGCGTCCTCACGACGGGCCTGCTGATCCTCGGCCTCGCGATCTCGCCCCCGCTCGACATCCTCGCGGACCTGGCCACGGGCAACTCCGCGGGCATCGACGTACGGACCCTGTGGCTCGGCGCCTCGGTCGCGGCCGGCGCGATGCTCCTGATCGCGATCGCCTTGATCGTTCCGCAGAAGGGCCTGTCACCCTTCTGGGGCCGCATGCTGGACCTGGCGGATTCGCTGGTGCTGCTCTCCCTGATCCCGATCTGCCTGGCGGTCCTCGATGTGTACGCGAAGGTCAAGGGCGGCTTCTGATCCGGTGACGTACGCCGACGGGCGCCGTCACCCCTGATGACGGGGTGCTCGCATCTGCTGGTAAGCTGCATGACGGCCGCTTGTGTATGCGCCCCCGGAGCATCCGGAGGCTGCGCCCAGCGGATCCCCGCCTCCCGAGTAACGGAAGCTCCCCAGAGAATTCGACCTGGGGCACTCGATGGCAATACGAAGACCAAGAGGAGTACGCGTGCCGCTCGACGCCGCTACGAAGAAGCAGATCATGACCGAGTTCGCTCAGAAGGAAGGCGACACCGGCTCCCCCGAGGTCCAGGTCGCCATGCTTTCGCGCCGGATCTCGGACCTGACCGAGCACCTGAAGCTGCACAAGCACGACCACCACTCCCGTCGTGGTCTGCTGATCCTGGTCGGCCAGCGTCGCCGCCTGCTGCAGTACCTGGCCAAGAAGGACATCCAGCGCTTCCGTGCCCTGGTCGACCGCCTCGGCATCCGCCGTGGCGCGGCCGGCGGCGCCAAGTAAGACGGACGTCGTGAAGGGAGCGGTACCCCACTTCTAGGGGACCGCTCCCTTTGCTGTACGTGCGAGACGTACCGGACGCTCAGTAGTCTGGTCGTACAACGAAACACAGAACACGAGCGAGAAGCGGCTTCCCCGCCGCCGGTCCTCGGTAGTGGCCCCCGGAGCACAACGACCCCGGGGTCTTCGATCGAAGACCGGCCCCGCAGCAGAAGCGCTTCTCCGCCACCGTCCCTCCGCCACACGGGCGTATGGGACGAAAGACGAAAAGTATCGGAGATAACGCTAGTGGAGAACGAGACCCACTACGCCGAGGCCGTCATTGACAACGGTTCCTTCGGCACCCGCACCATCCGCTTCGAGACGGGCCGCCTGGCCAAGCAGGCCGCCGGCTCCGCCGTGGCGTACCTGGACGACGACACCATGGTGCTGTCGGCCACCACCGCTTCGAAGAAGCCCAAGGACCAGCTCGACTTCTTCCCCCTGACGGTGGACGTCGAGGAGCGGATGTACGCAGCCGGCAAGATCCCCGGCTCCTTCTTCCGTCGTGAGGGCCGGCCCTCCGAGGACGCGATCCTCACCTGCCGCCTGATCGACCGCCCGCTGCGCCCCTCCTTCAAGAAGGGCCTGCGCAACGAGATCCAGATCGTCGAGACGATCATGGCGCTCAACCCCGACCACCTGTACGACGTGGTCGCGATCAACGCCGCCTCCTGCTCCACGATCCTGGCGGGCCTGCCCTTCTCCGGCCCGATCGGCGCCACCCGTGTCGCCCTGATCAAGGGCCAGTGGGTCGCCTTCCCGACGCACACCGAGCTCGAGGACGCCGTCTTCGACATGGTGGTCGCCGGTCGCGTCCTGGAGGACGGCGACGTCGCGATCATGATGGTCGAGGCCGAGGCCACCGAGAAGACGATCCAGCTCGTCGCCGACGGCGCCGAGGCTCCGACCGAGGAGATCGTCGCCGCCGGTCTCGAGGCCGCGAAGCCGTTCGTCAAGGTCCTCTGCAAGGCCCAGTCGGACCTCGCCGCCAAGGCTGCCAAGCCCACCGGCGAGTTCCCGGTCTTCCTCGAGTACCAGGACGACGTGCTGGAGGCGCTGACCTCCGCCGTCAAGTCCGAGCTCACGCAGGCGCTCACCATCGTCGGCAAGCTCGACCGCGAGGCCGAGCTGGACCGCATCAAGGAGATCGCCGCCGAGAAGCTGCTCCCGGCCTTCGAGGGCCGCGAGAAGGAGATCTCGGGTGCGTACCGCGCGCTGACCAAGCACCTGGTCCGCGAGCGCGTCATCAAGGACAAGGTCCGCATCGACGGCCGTGGCGTCACGGACATCCGTACGCTCGCCGCCGAGGTCGAGGCCATCCCGCGCGTGCACGGCTCGGCGCTGTTCGAGCGTGGCGAGACCCAGATCCTGGGCGTCACCACCCTCAACATGCTCCGCATGGAGCAGCAGCTGGACACCCTTTCCCCGGTGACCCGCAAGCGCTACATGCACAACTACAACTTCCCGCCGTACTCCGTCGGTGAGACCGGCCGCGTGGGCTCGCCCAAGCGCCGCGAGATCGGCCACGGCGCGCTCGCCGAGCGCGCCATCGTGCCGGTGCTGCCGACGCGCGAGGAGTTCCCGTACGCGATCCGTCAGGTGTCCGAGGCTCTCGGCTCCAACGGCTCGACGTCCATGGGCTCGGTCTGCGCCTCCACCATGTCGCTGCTGAACGCCGGTGTGCCCCTCAAGGCCCCGGTCGCCGGTATCGCCATGGGCCTGATCTCGCAGGAGATCGACGGCAAGACCCACTACGTCGCCCTCACCGACATCCTCGGTGCCGAGGACGCGTTCGGTGACATGGACTTCAAGGTCGCCGGTACGAAGGAATTCGTCACCGCGCTCCAGCTCGACACCAAGCTGGACGGCATCCCGGCCTCCGTCCTGGCCGCGGCCCTCAAGCAGGCCCGCGACGCCCGCCTCCACATCCTCGACGTGATGATGGAAGCGATCGACACGCCGGACGAGATGTCCCCCAACGCCCCGCGGATCATCACCGTCAAGATCCCCGTGGACAAGATCGGTGAGGTCATCGGCCCCAAGGGCAAGATGATCAACCAGATCCAGGAGGACACCGGCGCGGACATCACGATCGAGGACGACGGCACCATCTACATCGGTGCCCAGGTCGGCTCGCAGGCCGAGGCGGCCCGCGCGACGATCAACGCGATCGCGAACCCGACCATGCCGGAGGTCGGCGAGCGCTACCTGGGTACGGTCGTCAAGACCACCACCTTCGGTGCCTTCGTCTCCCTGATGCCCGGCAAGGACGGTCTGCTGCACATCTCGCAGATCCGCAAGCTCGCCGGTGGCAAGCGCGTGGAGAACGTCGAGGACGTCCTCGGTGTGGGCCAGAAGGTCCAGGTCGAGATCGCCGAGATCGACTCCCGCGGCAAGCTCTCCCTCGTCCCCGTGATCGAGGGCGAAGAGGGCACCGACGCCGACCAGAAGGCCGACGCCGACCAGTGACATCCCGTAGTTCCGTGACGACGGCCCGCACCTCTTCGGAGGGGCGGGCCGTCGCCCGTACCCAAACACTGCTCAAGGGCCAGAACGGCATCGGCACCGTCCGCAGGACCACCCTCCCCGGCGGCCTGCGGATCGTCACCGAGACCCTGCCCTCCGTACGCTCCGCCACCTTCGGCATCTGGGCGCATGTCGGCTCCCGCGACGAGACGCCCACCCTTAACGGCGCCACGCATTACCTGGAGCACCTCCTCTTCAAGGGCACCGAGAAGCGCAGTGCCCTCGACATCTCCTCCGCGATCGACGCGGTCGGCGGCGAGATGAACGCCTTCACGGCGAAGGAGTACACGTGCTACTACGCACGTGTACTGGACACCAACCTCCCCCTCGCGATCGACATCGTCTGCGACATGCTGACGGGGTCCCTGATCAAGGCGGAGGACGTCGACGCCGAGCGCGGAGTCATCCTCGAAGAGATCGCGATGACCGAGGACGACCCGGGCGATGTCGTCCACGACCTGTTCGCCAAGACGATGTTCGGCGACACCCCGCTGGGCCGCCCGGTCCTCGGCACCGTCGACACCGTCGAGGCGCTGTCCGCGGACCGCATCCGCCGCTTCTACAAGAAGCACTACGACCCGACGCACCTGGTCGTCGCTGCCGCGGGCAACGTCGATCACGCCACCGTCGTACGCCAGGTCCGCAAGGCCTTCGAGCGCGCCGGCGCCCTGTCCCGTACGGACGCGGTCCCGCTCGACCCGCGCGACGGCTCCCGCGTCATCCGCACCGCGGGCCGCGTCGAGCACCTGAACCGCAAGACCGAGCAGGCACACGTCGTCCTCGGCATGCCGGGCCTGTCCCGCACCGACGACCGCCGCTGGGCCATGGGCGTACTCAACACGGCTCTCGGCGGCGGCATGTCGTCCCGCCTCTTCCAGGAGGTACGGGAGAAGCGCGGCCTGGCCTACAGCGTGTACTCGTACACCTCCAGCTTCGCCGACTGCGGCCTCTTCGGCGTGTACGCCGGCTGCCGGCCCGCCCAGGTCCACGACGTACTCAAGATCTGCCGCGACGAGCTGGAGAAGGTCGCCGCAGACGGTCTGCCCGACGAGGAGATCGACCGCGCGGTCGGCCAGCTCTCCGGCTCCACGGTCCTCGGCCTGGAGGACACCGGCGCGCTCATGAACCGCATCGGTAAGAGCGAGCTGGCCTGGGGCGACCACATCTCGGTCGACGACATGCTCGCCCGGATGGCGGCAGTGACGCCCGACGACGTACGGGAGGTGGCCGCCGAAGTCCTGGGCCACCGTCCCTCGCTGTCGGTCATCGGCCCGCTGAAGGACAAGCAGGCCGACCGCCTGCACGAATCAGTCGCCTAGAGCCCCAGAGACGTCAGACAGAAAGAAGCAAGCAATGAGCAAGCTGCGCGTGGCCGTTCTCGGTGCCAAGGGCCGTATCGGCTCCGAGGCCGTACGGGCCATTGAGGCCGCGGACGACTTGGAGCTGGTCGCGGCGCTGAGCCGGGGCGACAAGCTCGAAGCCCTCGTCGAAGCCGACGCCCAGGTCGTGGTCGAGCTGACCACCCCCGCGTCGGTGATGGGCAACCTCGACTTCTGCGTACGCCACGGCATCCACGCGGTCGTCGGCACCACCGGCTGGTCCGACGAACGCCTCGCGCAGCTGCGCTCCTGGCTCGACACCTCCCCGGAGACGGGCGTGCTCATCGCGCCGAACTTCTCCATCGGCGCCGTCCTCACCATGAAGTTCGCCCAGCAGGCGGCCCCGTACTTCGAATCCGTCGAGGTCGTCGAGCTGCACCACCCGAACAAGGCAGACGCCCCTTCCGGTACGGCCACCCGCACCGCCCAGCTCATCGCGGCGGCCCGCGCCGAGGCCGGCAGCGCCCCCCAGCCCGACGCCACAACCACGGCGCTGGACGGCGCGCGCGGCGCGAACGTGGACGGCGTACCCGTACACGCCATCCGCCTGCGCGGCCTCCTCGCCCACCAGGAAGTCCTCCTGGGCGGCGAGGGCGAGACCCTGACGATCCGTCACGACTCCCTGCACCACAGCAGCTTCATGCCGGGCATCCTGCTCGGCGCGCGCCGCGTGGTGACCACTCCCGGCCTCACCTTCGGCCTGGAAAACTTCCTCGACCTGAACTGACGGCAGAGCAACAGCCATGCGCGCAAAGATCACGTACTTCGTCCTCGCCGCCGTCCTGGTCGTCTACTTCGTCCTGGCCGGCAGCCGCGGCTACTTCCTCATCCGGGAAGGGACCGTCCTCACCGTCACCTTCGGCGTCGCGGTGCTGATCCTCCCGGCCATCGGCGTCTGGTTCCTCTGGCACACCACGCAGTTCGCCCGCAAGGCGGACGCGCTGTCGGCGAAGCTGGAGGCCGAGGGCGGCCTGCCCGTGGACGAGCTGGTACGTACGCCCGCCGGACGCATCGACCGCGACTCCGCCGACGAGGTCTTCGCCCGGCGCCGCGCGGAGACCGAGGACGCCCCGGACGACTGGCGCTCCTGGTTCCGTCTCGCGATCGCCTATCACGACGCGCGGGACACCCCCCGCGCCCGCAAGGCGATGCAGCGGGCGATCGCGCTGCACGAGGGAAAGTAGACCCACGCGAAAGGGGGCGTCCGACCGGACGCCCCCTTTCACATGTGCTGCCGAGTCTCAGACGGGCCGGTACTCGTCGCCCCACGCCTCGACCGTGTCAGCAGCCCGGTCAAAGGCCTCCACACGCGACAGGAAGTCGGCGTTGTGGTCGGTGAGCAGCTGAAGCCGCTCACCGTTCTGGTGCACAAGTACGAGCGCCTGGCCCTGCACCGTGCGCGGCAGCCCGAGCCACCGCACCGGCTGCTGAACCGTGCGTACGTCCGTGGCCCGGCCCCACGGCACCGTGGTCGTCGAGAAGAAGCCCACGCGCCGCAGGCCGTGCCGGCTGACCCACGCACCGACGCGCAGCAGGCGAAGCGCGCAGGCGATCAAGACCACGCCGAGGCCCAGACAGATCCCGGCTCCCGGCATCGCACCGGCAAAGGCGATGACCATCGCCGCCAGCAGAAGGAAGGACGCCATGAGCAGCAGCAGGGCTGCCGCTCCCACGCGCCAGGGCCCGGGACGGTAGGGCCTGCGCCATTGATCGTGGTCGTCGAAGGGCAGCGCGACATCGTCGGACGTCTCACCGGCCACTTCGAAAGCACGGTCGGCAGTCAGGAAAGGCAGGGGCACGACTGATCCTCACTCACCAGCACGCTCGATTGGGCTGTGCCCGGTGAGGCTACCGAGGAGGTCTTCGCCGGGCCACCTCAGGGGGCCCGGACGAGTCAGCGACCGTCAGCGGCTTCGGACTTCTGTGTCGCACCCGGGCCCTGTGCGGGATCGAGGGCGGGAACGCCGAAGAGCAGCGATCCCACAAGCCCGGCGACGACGGTGAGACCGATGAGCATACGACCCACGATCTGGGACGCGCTCGGACGTTCGGGGGGCGGAGGGGTGACGTTACTGCGGAATCGGTCGGCCTCGGCAACGAATGCGAAGGGGACGGACTCTCGCCGGCGCAACATGGGGCGGTACTCCTTTGATTTATTTGATCTGGTACCAGTGCTTCTACAGGGACAGACGAAAAAAGCTGTCGCTTGGTGCCCGATTTCCCTGAATCGGCCGAACAATGTCCCCCGACCGCCGACGGGCCGAGACTGTCACCCCCGGCCCGTAGAGTGTGGGGCGCCCGAGCGATGTACATGGAAGGACCCCGCCGGTGACTGTTACCCCTGATGGCACCCCCACAGAGACCCCGAAGCCCAGCTTCCGCAGCGAAGTGACCGTCGAACTGGTGAAGCACACCGCCAGCGACTCCGACGTCCTGTGGGCCGCCCGTGTCTCGACCGCCGGCGAGCAGTCCCTGGAGGAGCTGAGCAAGGACCCGGAGCGCTCAAAGGGTCTGATCAACTACCTGATGCGCGACCGCCACGGCAGCCCCTTCGAGCACAACTCGATGACGTTCTTCATCAGCGCCCCGATCTTCGTCTTCCGCGAGTTCATGCGCCACCGCGTCGGATGGTCGTACAACGAGGAATCGGGCCGTTACAGGGAGCTGGAGCCGGTCTTCTACGTCCCCGGTGAGTCCCGCAAGCTCGTCCAGCAGGGCCGCCCCGGCAAGTACGAGTTTGTCGCGGGCACCCCGGAGCAGCAGGAGCTCACGACCCGCGCGATGGAGGACTCCTACCGCCAGGCGTATGACGCCTACCAGGAGATGCTCGCCGCCGGAGTGGCCCGTGAGGTCGCCCGAGCGGTGCTCCCCGTAGGCCTGTACTCCTCGATGTACGCGACGTGCAATGCCCGCTCCCTCATGCACTTCCTCGGCCTGCGTACGCAGCACGAGCTCGCGAAGGTGCCGTCCTTCCCGCAGCGCGAGATCGAGATGGTCGGGGAGCAGATGGAGGCCCACTGGGCCAAGCTCATGCCCCTCACCTACGCGGCCTTCAACAACAACGGACGCGTCGCACCGTAAGGCCCGAATACCGGCCTGAGTACAGATGTACGGATCGACCGTCCGAAGTGTCCGTATTGCCGCAGTTCGAGAATTTCATCTAGGCTGATCAAACGGACCCGGCACTGCTTGAACCCCCGAGCAGGCAGTGTCGGGTTCTACTCTTCCTGTACGTCTGACCTCCCCCGAGGGGACACCACGCGTTGAGCAGCGAGTAGCGTGTTACCCATGGCTCCGATCTCCACTCCGCAGACCCCCTTCGGGCGGGTCCTCACCGCCATGGTCACGCCGTTCACGGCGGACGGCGCACTCGACCTCGACGGCGCCCAGCGTCTTGCCGCCCACCTGGTGGACGCCGGCAACGACGGCCTGATCGTCAACGGGACCACCGGCGAGTCCCCGACCACCAGCGACGCGGAGAAAAACGACCTGGTACGGGCGGTCCTCGAAGCCGTCGGAGACCGGGCGCACGTAGTGGCAGGAGTCGGCACCAACGACACCCGCCACAGCCTGGAGCTGGCCCGCACCGCCGAGCAGACCGGCGCCCACGGCCTCCTCGCGGTGACGCCGTACTACAACAAGCCCCCGCAAGAGGGCCTGCTCCGGCACTTCACGGCCATCGCCGACGCCACCGAGCTCCCCGTGATGCTCTACGACATCCCGGGCCGCAGCGGTGTGCCGATCAACACCGAAACGCTGGTCCGGCTCGCCGAGCACCCGCGGATCGTCGCCAACAAGGACGCCAAGGGCGACCTCGGCCGCGCCAGCTGGGCCATCGCCCAGAGCGGCCTCGCCTGGTACTCCGGCGACGACATGCTGAACCTTCCCCTCCTGTCCGTCGGCGCGGTCGGCTTCGTCTCGGTCGTCGGCCACGTGGTCACCCCCGAGCTGCGCGCCCTCCTGGAGGCCCACCTCGCCGGCGACGTACGCAAGGCGACCGAGATCCACCAGCGGCTCCTGCCGGTCTACACCGGCATGTTCCGCACCCAGGGCGTCATCACCACCAAGGCCGCCCTCACCCTCCAGGGCCTGCCCGCAGGCCCGCTGCGCCTCCCCATGGTCGAGCTCACGCTGGACGAAGAGGCACAGCTCAAGCGGGACCTGGCAGCCGGCGGAGTCCAGCTCTAGCCGGCCACAGACTTCACAACTGAATAAGCAGGAATCCCACAGACAACAGCAAGTGCACGAATGTCATGCGCGCCACGTGCCTCAGCGGTACGTGGCGTGTGTGGTGAGGAGAGTCTTTTGAGTCATCCGCATCCTGAACTCGGTACGCCGCCGAAGCTCCCGAAGGGCGGCCTGCGCGTAACCCCGCTCGGCGGTCTCGGCGAGATCGGCCGCAACATGACGGTCTTCGAGTACGGCGGCCGCCTGCTCATCGTCGACTGCGGCGTGCTCTTCCCCGAGGAGGAGCAGCCCGGCATCGACCTGATCCTGCCGGACTTCACGTCCATCAAGGACCGCCTCGACGACATCGAAGGCATCGTGCTCACGCACGGCCACGAGGACCACATCGGTGGCGTCCCCTTCCTGCTCCGCCTGAAGCAGGACATCCCGCTGATCGGCTCCAAGCTGACCCTCGCCCTGATCGAGGCGAAGCTCCAGGAGCACCGCATCCGCCCGTACACCCTCGAGGTCACGGAAGGCCACCGCGAGCGCGTCGGCCCCTTCGACTGCGAGTTCATCGCGGTCAACCACTCCATCCCGGACGCGCTGGCCGTCGCCATCCGCACCCCGGCGGGCATGGTCGTCCACACCGGCGACTTCAAGATGGACCAGCTCCCGCTGGACCGCCGCCTCACCGACCTCCCGAAGTTCGCCAAGCTCGGCGAGGAGGGCATCGACCTCCTCCTCTCCGACTCGACGAACGCCGAGGTCCCGGGCTTCGTCCCGCCCGAGCGCGACATCTCGAATGTCCTGCGTACGGTCTTCGCGAACGCCCAGAAGCGCATCATCGTGGCGAGCTTCGCCAGCCACGTGCACCGCATCCAGCAGATCCTCGACGCGGCCCACGAGTACGGGCGCCGCGTCGCCTTCGTGGGCCGCTCGATGGTCAGGAACATGGGCATCGCCCGCGACCTGGGCTACCTCAGGGTCCCGGCCGGCCTGGTCGTCGACGTGAAGACCCTCGACGACCTCCCCGACCACGAGGTGGTCCTCGTCTGCACCGGCTCCCAGGGCGAGCCGATGGCAGCGCTCTCCCGCATGGCCAACCGCGACCACCAGATCCGCATCGTCCCGGGCGACACGGTCATCCTGGCCTCGTCCCTGATCCCGGGTAACGAGAACGCGGTCTACCGGGTGATCAACGGTCTGACCCGCTGGGGCGCCAACGTCATCCACAAGGGCAACGCCAAGGTCCACGTCTCGGGCCACGCCTCGGCCGGCGAGTTGCTGTATTTCTACAACATCTGCAAGCCGAAGAACCTGATGCCGGTCCACGGCGAATGGCGCCACCTGCGCGCCAACGCCGAGCTCGGCGCCCTGACGGGTGTTCCCAAGGACCACATCGTCATCGCCGAGGACGGCGTGGTGGTCGACCTGATCGACGGCCGCGCGAAGATCGTCGGCAAGGTCCAGGCGGGCTATGTGTACGTCGACGGCCTCTCGGTCGGCGATGTCACCGAAACCCACCTCAAGGACCGCCGGATCCTCGGCGAGGAGGGCTTCATCTCGGTCTTCGTCGTGGTCGACACCGCCACCGGCAAGATCGTGGGCGGCCCGAACATCCACGCACGAGGCTCCGGCATCGAGGACTCGGCCTTCTCGGCCGTCGTCCCGCGCATGGAGGAAGCCATCGCCAAATCGGCCTCCGACGGCGTCCTGGAGACACACCAGATCCAGCAGCTCATCCGCCGTACGGTCGGCAAGTGGGTCTCCGACACCTACCGCCGCCGTCCGATGATCCTGCCGGTCGTCGTCGAGGTCTGACGGGCCAACTGGGAGCGGGGCGCCTCGATTTGCATCGAGGCGCCCCGCTCCAGTACGTTTACGACTCCTCCTGAACGGGAAGCCCGGCGCACTGGTGCGCCTGGGGCCAACCGAACGGGGCGGGAATTCCGACTCAGAACTTCTGATAAAGTCGGAATCGCCGGAAAGGGAAACGCGAAAGCGAAGAACTGGAAAGCACCGAGGAAGTCGGACACGAAAGAGTCTGATAGAGTCGGAAACACGAAATACCGAA